>PMLB01000217.1 GCA_003158735.1 Myxococcales bacterium
CCGCTCGCCTGGGCCTGCCAGGTGCTGCCCCCGTCGCGCGTGCTTAGCATGGTTCCCAAGCCGACGGCCCAACCGCGCTGCCCATCGCGGCTGAACCTCACGGCCAAGAGCAAGTCATCGGCGCCGCTAGCCTGGGGCTGCCAGGAATTGCCCCCGTCGCGCGTGCTCAGAATCTTTCCTTCGGTGCCAACGGCCCAGCCGCGTTGCCCATCACCGGTGAACGTGACGGCGGAAAACATGCTCTTGCTGCCGCTCGCCTGGGCCTGCCAGGTGCTGCCACCATCGCCTGTGCTCAGGATCGTTCCATCGCCGCCGACGGCCCACCCGCGCTGCCCATCGTTGGTGAACGTTACGGCCAAGAGCGTGCTCTTGGTGCCGGATCTCTGGGCCTGCCAGGAACCGCCCCCGTCGTGCGTGCTCAAGATGGTTCCATGGTCGCCGACGGCCCAGCCGCGCTGCCCGTCGCTGGTGAAGGCGAGGCCAGACAGGTCAGAACCCACAATGGATAGCCGCAAGAAGCGATTCCGTTCGATCGGCTCGCGCAGCCATTGCCTGCTGAACAGCTTCGGCTGGGCTGCAAATGGGTCTGCCGTCGGCCTCTGAATGCGCGCTGCCCGCCCCAGCATGACCAGAAGCGCTGCCGCAAAGGCCGCGGTCAAGACTAGCCAGAGAGGCAATCGGGAGCATGCTGAAGGCTCCCGATTGCCCTCCGAACCCGCCCTTTCAGGCTGGTTCATGACCCGCACCCTCCACCCCTGTGGTTTGCGAAGATAGTGGCGCGCGTTTGCGGCTCGAACTCGACGCGCGCCCGAGCGTAGATTGGCCTATCACTTTCGCAAGCTTACCCGCCGACGTCGCCGGTGCGCAATGAGGCCCAACAGTCCCAGCATGGCGAAGAGAGAACCCGCAGAGGCGCGCCCGGAGGTCCCGCCGATTCCGCACGAACAGCCCGAGCCGGCCACGACACTCTTTGGCCCGGTGCTGCTTTGTCCAGCGACAGTGCCGCCGGCCGCGCTGCTCGCGCTACCCGAGGTTCCCGCCACCGCAGTTGTGCCTGCTGCGAGCGCCCCTGCCCCACCGGCGACCACCGAGGTCGTGCCGCCGGGCGCGGGATTGCCGGCTGCACCGCCGCCAGTTCCGAGCGTCCCACCTGGCGCAGGAGTCCCGCCCGTTGCGATCGCCCCTGCTCCTCCGCCGCCTTGCGCAGGAATGCCCCCGGTCCCGCCCTTTCCTCCGCTGACAACCACGCCGGTGCCACTGGTAGCAGTAGCACCGCCTGAGCTCGCGCTACCGCTGCCCGTCTCACCGCCCAAGACAGTCGCGCCACCGCCGCTCGCGCCTGCGGACGCGCTGGTCGCACCGCCGTTGACCGAACCGCCGACCTCGCTGGTCGCGCCGCCGCCACTCGCGCCTGCGGACGCGCTGGTCGCACCGCCGCTCGCGCCTGCGGCCCCAGTGGCTCCGCTACCGCCCGCACCTGCTGCCCCAGTGGCCCCGCCGCCGCCCGCACCTGCGGCGCCACTTCCGTCTGGATACTTGATGTTGGGCTTTGGCGGATCAGCCATCCCGTCGCCCAGGTAGTAGTCCAACATGTGCGATTGCTGATAGCCCTTTTCGCACATGCTGTTCCGATATTCCGGATCGTGCATAAGGGTATAGATGCGCTTGTCCGTTGGAATGGCGGTTGTGTAGATCCTGATCGACGCACTATCAGATTGTTCGAACAGCACCTCCTCGCGCCAGTCGCCGAACATGTCGCCGTACAGGGGGGCCGCGTTACGCGCTGGGACGAGGCCGGCCAGATTCGCACTGGTAAAACCGCCGCTGGGCGCGCCCGGATAGGCCCACTTTGATACAGTGTTAGAGTCCAGGACTTCGCTCAGCACATCGCCGTCCCACCAGATGCGAAAGTTCTGCGCCGGCGCACCGGACCCTATTGGTGAACCGGTCAAGTTCAGCATGTTGTACACCGCACCGCCGGTCCAGCATTCGTACCCTTTTTGGCCCGGGTCAACGTCTCCGCATACACCGCGCGCCAGGTCGGTGGTACCGGCGCCAACCTTTCGAAGTAGGGTGCCGGTCTTGGCGTTATATTCAACCCAGTCATATCCCGAGCGCTGTCCAATGGCCCAACCCAATAGGTCGGCGGACGGGTTGGGATCCATGGCGCCTATGTGCCACCGGTCGCCGTGGCTTACGCCCTGAGAACCCATATTCCAGAAGATCGATCCATCTCCCTTAATGGCATAGCCACCGTTGACACATTCGTCTATGCCGTCTCTATCAAGGTCGACACATCTGAGATTGTGGTTATTGGGATAGTTTCCAATCGGGGTACGTACGGCCTTAAACCGCAGGGACCAGGCATTGTCTTTGAAATCAAATCCCATGTCCATCATAGCCGCCGTCCCACCAGCTTTGCCCTTGAAGTACAGGCTTGGATGCACACCGTCCCAATAGGCGATGCTGAAATGGCCGGTTACGTTCCCAACAGACTTGAGATCTTGGGGGACAGCGACTTCCTTGCCTTTTTCCGCGCCGGTTACTCCGTCGACAGCGACGATGAACGAGTCGGTTTGTGTTGTCGACGCGTTCAGGACTTGTTTATCCCCGAAGATCATGCCGTTGGCGCCCCTGAGTATGAGTTCGGCTTTGCCGTCGCTGTCGATGTCATACACGGTTTCGTCGTCGGCATGCCCACAGCTAATGGTGTCCGGACCGGAGAGTGAAAGGTCGGTATTCGTGCTGTTGGGGCCCATATCGACCCGCCACATGAACGTCCCATCTCTATGGTATGCGTCGACATACTGGGATAGGTTCGCCCCGAACCGGTCCACGATGTATTCGTATTCGCCATCCCCGTCGAGATCGCCGACATAGGCAAGATGGATCTTCCTGCCGGCTGCGGCTTGAATCGGGATTTGGAGGTAACCATTGGGCAGAGACATCGCCTTTGTCCCTGTCGCTTCCTCGACGCCCCCAATGATCGCCTTCAAGGTGTAGTCGGTGCCGGTGCCGGTGTCCTGATAATTGGTTGAGGTGGTTATCGGTGTGGCATTGAGTTTTGCCGTGCCTTTGTACACGTTGAAGGCGACATCAGTGCCCTGTTCCGTGCCGTAGAGCCGCCACGACAGAAGGGTCCCGGTTCCTCCCCCAACCGCCACA
>PMLB01000394.1 GCA_003158735.1 Myxococcales bacterium
GGCGCGAGGAGGGAGAATACTCGACGTATTTGACCGACGAGTAACGAAGGGACGCGACGCAAATGGGCGATTTCACGACGGGAGGCGAACCGTTCGGTGCTCTAGTTCCAGTTGCCTTCCGTTGCGTGCTTGGCCCGCTGTGAAGTATCTTCACGGTCCAGCAGACGGCTGCACAACTCCTACAATGGGACGAATCATGCGCTCACTTCTTCGCGTTGGCCTTGTCGTGTCGCTCCTTCTCGTGATGGTACCGTTTGCCCTGGCCGCCGACGGCCTCGCGCTCACGCCGCCCATGGGTTGGAATAGCTGGAACAAGTTCGCCTGCAACGTCAGCGAGAAGCTCATCCAGGGAGCGGCCGACGCATTGGTGGCGAGCGGCATGAAAGACGCGGGCTACCAGTACGTGGTGATCGATGACTGCTGGCAGGTCAAGCGAGACGCGGCGGGGAGGATCGTGGCCGACCCCGAGCGTTTCCCGTCCGGGATCAAAGCCCTGGCCAAGAGCATCCACGACAAAGGACTGAAGTTCGGGATCTACTCGGACGCCGGCACCATGACCTGCGCCAAGCGGCCGGGCTCGAAGGGCCACGAGGCGCAAGACGCAAAGACTTACGCCGAGTGGGGCGTGGACTACTTGAAGTACGACTGGTGCAACACCGACGGACAGGACACGCGCGACGCCTACGCGAAGATGGGCCAAGCCCTGCGCGCGAGCGGCCGGCCCATCGTGTTTTCGATCTGCGAATGGGGAAACACCAAACCTTGGATTTGGGCGCAGGGCATTGGTCAGCTATGGCGCGCCACCGGTGACATTCAGGACTGCTGGGACTGTAGCCGGAACTGGGGCGGCATGGGGGTGGTCCACATCATCGATCTGATGGCCGACTTGTACCCCTACTCCGGCCCCGGCCACTGGAACGACCCGGACATGCTTGAGGTGGGCAACGGCGGTCTCACCCTGGTCGAAAACCGGGCGCACTTCAGTTTCTGGGCTCTGTTTGCAGCTCCCCTGATGGCGGGCAACGATGTGCAGGCGATGAAGCCGGAAATCAGGGACATTCTCATGAACCGCGAAGCGATCGCAGTGGACCAGGATTCCCTCGGAATGCAAGGGCGCAAGGTGAGCGACAGCAGCGCGCGCCAGGTCTGGGTCAAGCCGCTCGCCGACGGCTCGCGGGCCGTCATCCTTTTCAACCGCGGCAGCGAGGAGGCTCCCATCGCGGTGGCGTGGGAGGACATCGGCCTGTATCCCAAGACCAAGGCCCGTGTGCGGGACCTTTGGAAGAAGGCCGACGTCGGCGCTTTCTCCGGCCGCTTCGAGGCCAAGGTCGAGCCGCACGGCGTGGTGATGGTCAGGATCACGCCACAGTTCTGAGCCCTGCTGGCCGACGCCAGTACCCGGCCCTGCTGTCCAATCCACGTGTGGATATCGGCAGTCGGCGGACGCCAAGATCGACGCTGGTGGGTAGCCGAACTCCGCAAGATTCGCGCAACCACCACCGTGTGCTCCGAGCAGACTTTGCCGCCTCGGGCCACGACAAGAGTAGTCGGCGCCGTTAGCTGAGCCGTCCTCCGTGCTCACCGGCACCTACACCAAGCCGGGTAATTGTTCGGCGATCCCTGCCGCAGGGGTCAGACAAGAAACCACGCTTGTCAGCCGAGCCGTCTGCCTCTTTGGGGAGAAGCCATGAACATCATTCCGAAGATTCATCGCATGGTTTTCGTGCTGCTCATCAGCGCGGCCACTGCTTGCTCGGGAGGAGCCTCGCCAACCGCCCAGCACGACGCGAGCATTCAACCAGCCGGAGCCGGCGCGTCAGGCAGCACCACCAACTCCGCTGGCACGACCAGCGCGGCCGGGCAGACGACGGCCGGTGGCAACACCGCTGGCTCGCCAGCTGGAGCTGCCGGCGGCGGATCCATGAATGGCGGCGGCGTCTCGACTGGAGGCGCTGGCACTACCGCTGCTGGCGGCACTACGAAAACTGGTGGCACCACGGACGCTGGCGGCACCACAAGAACCGGTGGCACCACCGCTGCCGGCGGCAGCGCGCTTGTCGGCGGGAGCGCGGCTACCGGCGGCACAACCGTTGAGGGCGGGACTACAGCCACCGGCGGCGCTACCGTTCTCGGCGGCACCACCGTCGAGGGTGGCACCACGGTTACCGGCGGCACCACGAAGACAGGCGGGACCGCAGTTCTTGGCGGCACCACCCCCACTGGCGGAACCGGCGCGACAGGCGGAACCACCGTTGCCGGCGGTACCACGAAAACGGGCGGCACCACCGTCACTGGCGGAACCACCATTGCCGGGGGCACCACGGTGACTGGCGGGACCACCTCCACGGGCGGGACAGCCACGACCGGCTGGGCGACGATACACAACGATTTCTTTTGGTACGACCTAGACGGCAACTTGATCAACGTGCGCAGCGGAGCCCTTCGCAAGTTTGGTGACCTCTACTACTGGTATGGCGGAGCTCCGAACGACCACAACCAAACCTGCTATTCATCGCCCGATCTGGTCCATTGGACCTACAAGGGCATCGTGCTCACAACGACCGGCGATGCCAACCGAATGGACATCCTGTACAACGCCACGACCCAACAATACGTGATCTTCCTAAAATACATTGGGAACGGTGCGTATTTTGGCATAGCCACCGGTTCGACTCCCGACGGACAATTCACCTTCAAGAGCCAGACACTCGTAGATGGCTTCGTCATCGGAGACATGTCGATGTATCAGGATGACGACGGGACAGCGTATTTGGCGTATGTCTGGTGGGGGACCGGTACCAACAAAGCACACGGCATATATCGATTGTCGGCGGACTATTTGACCCTCGACAAGCAAATGTATCTATGGAACCAGGGCAGTCGCGAAGCTCCCCACATGTTCAAACGCAACGGCGTCTACTACTACGGGGTTTCCGAAACCAATGGAATTCAGCCATCCGCAACCCGGTACTACACGGCAACCAACCTGACTGGACCTTGGACCGCTGAAGCGATGGTAACCACGCCTGGCTCCACCACTACCTACGAAACCCAGTGCGATTTCGTTTTCCCATTTACGGGTCCGCAAGGGACTGTTTACATGTTGGACGCCGATCGTTGGATACCGACGGCAGGTTTTCAGGGCGACTACCTGTGGCTGCCTTTTGAATTCGGCACTGGGCTTATCCCAGAGATGGACTACTACCAGGATTGGGATTTGAACGCAGCCGCCGGCACCTGGAGGGCCTTTGATCGTACCACGCGCGACCTGGCACTCGGCAAAACCGCTACCGCCTCCTCGGAGAGCGGCGCAAACGTCGCGGCCGGCGTGACCAAGGCCACCACCTATCAGACCTACACGGCGACACGCTGGGAGAGCTCCTCCAGCGACCCGCAATGGATCATGGTGGACCTGGGCTCTGCCATGGAAATCGACCGGGCCATTCTCAAGTGGTACACGGACTATGGCAAGTCATTCAAGATCCAGGTATCGACTGATTCCACGACCTGGACCGACGTCTACAGCACGACCAAAGGGGCGTCCTACTCTGTAACTGACGTCACCTTTGCCAAGACCAACGCCCGCTATGTGCGGATGAATGGCACGCAAAGGGGCAATGCAAACGGATACTCATTGTTTGCTTTCATGGTTCTCAACGATCCTTAGGCCTCTAGTCTTTCAAGAACGCCGCGCCCTGTCTTAGACTCTTCCAACCCCTGTCACGACACGAAACTCTCTGTCCCACTTGAGCCGTCTGCCACTTTGGGGGAAGCCATGAACACGATCTCGAAGACATATTCTGTTGCCCTCGTCTTGCTGGCCGCCACCGCCGTCGCCTGCTCTGGAGGTTCGTCAGGCGCCCAGAACCAAGCGGGCATTCAAGCGGACGGAGCCGGCACTTCGGGCAGCACCACCGGCATCGCTGGCACGACCGGTGCGGCCGGCCAAAGCGCAGGCAATCCAGCTGGCTCGCCAGCAGGAGCACCAGGCGGCGGCTCCAGCACCGGAGGTGTTGCTGCTGGAGGCGCTGGCACCATTGCTCCTGGCGGTACCACCGCTCTCGGCGGCACCAGCAAGACCGGCGGCAGCATCATCGTGGGTGGAACCACCGTTGTCGGCGGCACCACCAGCGAAGGTGGCAACACTGTTGCTGGCGGGACCACCGTTGTCGGCGGCACCACCAAGACAGGCGGCAGCATCGTCGTGGGCGGCACCACCAAGACCGGCGGGACCACCGTTGTCGGCGGCACCACCGTTGCCGGCGGAACCACCGTTGTCGGTGGCAGCACCAAGACAGGCGGAACCACCGCCACCGGGGGCACCACCTCCACTGGCGGGGCAGGAACTCTCGGTTGGGTCACCATCCACAACGACTTCTTCATATATGAC
>PMLB01000438.1 GCA_003158735.1 Myxococcales bacterium
CTCTTCCGGTAAACTCACGCTAGGTGTCCCGGCGCCCGGCCGGCCAGCCGATGCCCCACACGGCTGCGCCGCGCCCGTCGCCGTCGGCGAAAATGAGAGATTAGGCTCGCTTCGGATCCTCGGGTTACCATCCCGATTCCGGCGTCGCCGGTTTCATGAACGATCCGTATCCCAATCTGGTCCCGCGTCTGCGCGTCCCGTCCCGTGGGTTCATGATCCTGGCCATCTCTATCGCCCTGTTCGGGGGCAGCCTGATCCTTTATGGGGCATCGCTGGGTTTTGGCTTCATCGGCTACGACGAAAACACCGTCCTGCTCGGACACCCGAACCTGTACAACCAGAGTTCGCTCCTGGATGGCGTGCGCGAGATCCTGGTCGGCTACTTTCCCCGCGAAGAGCCTCTTCTGGTTCGCGACCTGAGCTGGCTACTCGATGCCCGCCTATTCGGCTTCACCAACCCGGCCGGCTACCACCTGGGCAACGTGCTACTCAATGCGACTAATGTCGTCTTGCTGTTTCTCTTCTTGCTGCATGCCACGCGATCGCTTGCCTTTGCCGGTCTGACTGCGGCCCTCTACAGCACCCTGGCCATCCACGTAGAGCCCGTGTGCTGGGTCATGGGACGCAAGGACGTCCTCGCGGCTTTCTTCACTTACCTCGCTCTTTTGACCCAGTCCCTCGCCCTCGGTCAGCTCCGGCGCGGGCGGCGTCGCGTTCTCCTGGTGATGGTCTTCTTGCTTTGTCCGCTCGCTGTGTTGGCGAAGTTCAGCGCCATCGTCTTGGTCTTGCTGCTGGCTGTGCACCGGATCTTCGCGCCCTTTCTGGCTGGCACGCGTGGCCCGAAAGATCCTCTCGACCTCCGCTCGCGCGGACACGAGCTCATCGGCCTTCTGCCCCACCTGGTGACTACGCTGGGAATCTACCTGTGGTACCAGCGGATCCTGGCCGCCTTCCAGATCATCGGGGAGCGCGGGCCCACCCCGCTCTCGCTCCAGCACCTGAAGACGCTTGCCCTTCTCGTCCCTCTCAGCCTGGGCCGTACCCTGGCCCACATCGGGTCGGCCGCCGAGCATTCCATCTCCTACCTGCGTCCCAATGTCGCCCTCCCGCTCACGCCAGCCGAAATCGGGATCATCGTCGCGATGATAGCCGCCTCCTCGATCGGGCTTGTGGTTGTGCTGCGCTACCGGAAAGACCTCGCCTTCTACTTTTTTGGCTTTTTCATTTTCATGCTGCCCTACTTCAATGTGGAATACATCGGACTCTGGGTGGCCGATCGTTATGCGTACCTCTCATCCTTCTGTGTGATGGCCCTGCTGTCGGCGCTGGCCATCGATGCCTGGCGTAGCCCGCGGCCATACCTCCGTCGGCTGTCCGCGGTGGCCTTTCTGGCCCTGGCCTGCTTCGGCGGCTACGGCGTGGCCGTTGGACAGACACACCAGCAAGCCTTCCGCAACGCCCATTCATTCTGGGCCTACGAGAGGGGACTGCCGCAGCCCTCCCTTCTGGCCTTCGAGTCCGACGCCAAGACCATCTTGCAAGACGCCGCGAAGGCCGAGCCTGGCTCGCAGGCGCGCCAGCAGGCCCTGCAACAGGCAACCCGGGTGGCAGAGGAAGGAATTCGCTATTATCGATCGCTGCCCTGGAAGCCGGCACCGGGCTACCTCAGCCGAGATCGGGCGCATACGGCAGAGTTGTACTCGGTGCTCGGCCTAGTGGCCGCCTTGGCCGGAAGCCCGATCGAGCAGCGACTGGCCTTTCACCGGGCTGCCTACCAAATGATGCCCAACCAGTACACGGCCCTCATGCTGGCTCAGGCTTTGCTCGATTTGGCAAAGCGTGAGCCCGCAAGCGAGCAGCTGGCCCGCGAATCCTTGCGCTACTTCTACCAGTACCTTCGCTATGCCAGCAGCGATCCACTGCGCCGGTCAGGCCTGCGCGGCCTTCTGCGCCAGTACACCGACCCTTTCCCCGCGCTGGTGGATGATGCGAGGCGGATCGCAGAGGAGAGCTCGTTGTGACCTCCAGCAATCCCTATGTCGGAGCCTACCCCTGGCTGACCAATCGGGCAGGTGTCTGGCGCGAAATCGTCCGCTTCGTTTCCAACGATGTGTCGCGCGCGCAGATCGTGCTGGAACTGGGAGCGGGCTACTGTGACTTTATCAACAACTTCCCGGCCCCGATCCGCATCGCTTTCGACCTGAATCCGGAGATGTCCCGCTTCGCTGCACCAGGGGTGGACCTGCGCGTTGGCGATTGCAGGGGATTGCCGGGGATCGAGGCGGACAGCGTGGATCTGGTCTTCGCCAGTAATTTTCTCGAACATTTCACCATCGAGGAAGCGGCTGCGCTGGTCCGGGATGCCCACCGTGTGCTGCGACCGGGGGGAAGGCTGATCCTCATCCAGCCTAACTTCTTGCTGTGCCCCGTCCATTACTGGGATGATCCGACCCACAAGACCGCATTCCACCACCAGAACCTGCCTGGCATGCTCGCGCAAAACGGGTTTCTCATGGTGCGCCTGATCCCCGGCCTGTTGCCTTTCTCAATGAAAAGTCGTCTGCCTAAAATTCCGCTTCTGGTACGCTGGTATCTTCGTTCTCCCCTGCGACCGCTGGCCGCACAGATGTACGCGGTGGCAGAAAGGGCCTAGACCATCTGGAAGGGGCAAAAAGTCTCCCTCATCCTGCCGACCTACAACGAGCGGGATTCGATCCATCGTTCCATCGAGGAGTTCGTCGCCACAGGTGTCATCGACGAGATTCTGGTCATAAACAACAACGCGGCCACCGGCACCAGCCAGGAGGTCGCGCATACGCCGGCGCGCGAAATCCACGAGCCGGTGCAGGGTTATGGGGCGGCCATGCGACGCGGTCTTCGCGAGGCCACGGGCGGCCTGATTCTGGTTTCCGAGCCGGACGGCACCTTTCGCGGCCACGACGCGCTGAAGCTGCTGGCCTACGCCGACGACTTCGAAGTGGTTTACGGCACGCGCACGGTGAAGGAGCTGATCTGGAAGGGTGCCAACATGGGCCTGTTCCTCAAATGGGGCAACTACTGGGTTGCCAAGCTGATGGAGTTCCTGTTCAACACGACGTCCCTGACCGATGTTGGCTGCACCATGCGGTGTTTACGCCGTGAGGCGCTGCTGGACATGCAGCCGCACTTCACCATCGACGGAAGTTTTTTCGGTCCGCAGATGATGGTGTTGTCGATCCTGATGAAGATGAAGATGATCCAGATCCCAGTGAACTACACCAAGCGGGTCGGGACATCCTCAGTCACCGGGAACAAGTGGGTCGCCCTGCGGTTGGGCCTGCGCATGATCTGGATGATCCTGGGCTACCGGGTGCGCTCATGGCTGACCCCCAGTCGTTTTCCCCGACTGAGAAAGCGCGCCGAGGACTAGAGTGGGAGAGCAGGATTCGAGCCTCCCAAGCCCCCCGACGCGGGCTCAGGGCCTCTTGCTGCTGGCCATCCTTGCGTTCGGCGCTTACCTGCGTCTGTGGAACCTGGGAAGCCAGATTCCGTTTGACGACGAGTGGCACGCCATCGGTTACGTTCTCGACCACGGCCTTGCCTACCTCTTCCTGCACTACTCCCGACTGGGCGCCAATAGCGTGCCGCACAATCTCTATCTTCGGCTCATGCTGGATACCTTCGGCTTGTCCGAATGGTCGATGGTTTTCCCCTCGCTGGCGGCCGGCATTCTTCTCCTGTGGTACTACCCTCGCTGGGTGGCGCAGCACTTCGGGGCCAGGGCAGCCTTGCTATCCGGTTTGATCATAGCGCTCGCGCCTTTTCTGATTTTTCATAGCCGCCTTGCTCGTCCCTATGCCCCGCTGCTTTTGCTCGAGTTCCTCGCGTTCACCCATCTCATCCGTTGGACCAATAGCGCCCGCCGGAGCCATGCCATCGGCGCGGTGGTATTGGGCGCCTTGGCGATTTGGGTCCACGTCACGGCTCTCCCTCCGCTGTTGGCGGCCTGGACAGCGGCCGGCCTGCTGCAATGGCGCCAGCGCAGATCGGGACCGAGTCCAAGGCGGGTTGTCTTGGCTGGGCTGGCCATGGTTGCCGTAGCCGGCGCGTTGTCCCTGCCGGCGATGCTTCAGTCCGTGTCATCAGCAGGACCGGCGTATCTGCCTTTCTCGGTGCGAACCGCTGCTGCGCTCCTGCAGCTCGTGTGCGGAAGCGCGTCTGCTGAAATCCAGGTGATCTTCGTGGGCCTAAGCGCAGGCGGGCTGGTGCTGGCGGCAAAGCAAGCGCCACGGGAACTGATGATTCTCGGCTCGGCGGCTGCCGCCTCGGTCACCGCTGTGCTTGTCACCCATCCTATCCAAAGCGAGGTGGGTGCCATCTTTGCCCGCTACAGTTTGCCCATCTTTCTCTTGCCGGCCTTCGCCATAGGGGTTGCGGGTCAAACCCTGGCTGCCCTGGTAAAGGCACGATACCTGCAGAAGTGCGTTTGGGTGACCATTCTTTTCGGCCTGGCCGTCGCTCTCTATTTCTCAGGCCCTTTGCCATTCGTCCAGGCCGGAAGGACAAGTTTCACAAAGCATCCGGTATTCCAATATGACTACTCACAGTTTGGCACCGCAAGAAGTTGCCCCGATCCCGTCGAGGACACGCTGCAACCCCTTTTTCGCTCCCAACTGCACCCATTCTATGCACGAGTGGCTCGCGAAGGCGGAAACGCCCCTATCATCGAGTATCCTTTCGTGATCGGTGAGGACTACAACCGCCTCTACTTCGCGCAACTGCTCCACCACCGACCTGTGCTGGCGGGCTACTACGAAAGTGGCGCAAGTTGGAAGGACGGGTTTGGCCTAGCGCTGGACGGCAGCCCAGGACTCTCCCAACAACCCTCACGGGGCTACCTTCTCAGCGACATGACCATCGATCATGTGCTGGGACATGGGCCGCCCCGCCGGGGAATTCGTTTCAAGACGGTTGTGGACATCTCTGACCCGCGTGCCGTCAGAGCGAGCCAAGCCCAGTACTTGCTGCTCCATTGGAACCTAGCGCGAGAATTCTTGTTTCTCGAGGTGGTGAGCCAGCATGGCGCAAACCCGAGGAGCTTTGTGGCGCAAATTCGTGAGCGCCTAGTCGCTGGGGTTGGAAAGCCCATCGTGGACGACGAAGTCCTTACGGTTTTCCAAGTGCAACGGTAAACCGCAGCGATGCAGCCAAGGGGGGCCCTCCTCATGGGTGATAACCATGGTTTTCGGCGGGTTTGCCCCGAATTTCACCACAGAGAGCACAGAGAGCACAGAGACGGATCGGAAGGAAGGAAGGGTTCGGATCCGGCTCCGAAACCCTTTCTTTCCGGCCTCTGCGGCCTCTGTGGCCTCTGTGGTGAAACTCCGGATCGCGCCGTTGGCCGTCAACTCCCGAGAGAATGGTGGTTAGCACCCATGGGGCCCTCCTGTGGGCTCCCGCTAGTGACCGTCGTTGAGCGTACGCAGCGCAGGCGAGTCGTAGGTGAGCACCAAGAGGGTCACGTTGTCCGGGAATGAGCCGCCATCTGTGGTATTGAGGTTGCACGCTGCCACAGCATAGAACCAGGGGACGAGCGGCGTGGTGGCCCACAACTGCGACCCGATGGGGCCAGAGGGCGCCTGGCCAGCGCCACCGGCATTGACCAGGTAGGTGCAGTAGAGCTGAGTCCAGCGGGGTCGCAGGCCGATCAGGCTCCAGGCAACGGGAAATGATGGGGTGGAAACCGTGTGCGGTGTGCGGGCCGATTCGAAGTCCGCAGCAGTGGGGCTGACGGGTATGAACGCCGATGCGCTTTCGTCGGGACTGGGCTGGGTGAGATTGTTGTCTGCTCGCGCTGGCACGTACGCGCCCACATCCATGAAATAAAGCTGTTCCTTGGCCGACAGCTCAGCCAGCATGGCATTCGCCTCCGAAAGCCGCGCCCTCCCTATGTAGCGCTTGTACCCGACCGTGGCGATGGCGGCCAGGATGCCGAGGATGACGACCACGATCATCAGCTCGACCAATGTCGTCCCCCGGGCACGGCTACGGAGCTGGCGCTTCGTCACACCATACATTGTAGGGCCGAGGTGCCAGCCGCTTCAACTCGAATAAGAACTGCGCCGCGCGCGACGAACTCGCGTTGTACGCTTGCCTCAGACCTCCTATACTGAGTCCGCAGCATCGCATTGCATTAATACTACGCGTCGGCTGTCGACACTCCCACCCGGTTTTTCCAAGGAGGGTTTCCGTGGCACTCACGCTTAGAATCGGCCAACAAGCCATCTATCCTTCGCGCGGCATCGCCCAAGTCGTGAGCGTGGAGAAGCGAGAGATCGGCGGCAAGGTCCAGAACTTCTACGTCCTGCGCTTGGCCAGCTCCGATCTCAAAATCCTGGTTCACGTCGACAAGGCCGAGCAGGTCGGCATCCGGCCGGTTGCGGGTGCCCAGGAGGTGGACGAGGTCCTGCAAATCCTGCGTGAAAAGGCCGTCAGCTTCGACCGCCACCCTTGGAATCGGCGCTACCGCGCCTACATGGACAAGATAAAGTCTGGCTCTCTGTTCGAAGTGGCCGAAGTCTTTCGCGACCTGCACCGGCTGAAGAAGACCAAGTCGCTCTCCTTTGGCGAGCGCCGCATGCTCGACACCGCGCGCGGCTTGGTTTCGCAGGAGCTGTCGGCAGCCCGTTCCGTCGATCTGGCCACGGTCGAGAAGGAACTGGAGTCGGTGCTCAACGAAGGCCAAGCCTAGAGAGCCGACCAGTTTGAGATGACGCCCGAACCGGGGAAGCCGGAAGCCCTCGACGAGAAGAAGCGAGTGTCGGCGCAGGCGCAGATCCAGGATCTGCGCAGCCAGATCGCGGAGCACGACACCCGCTACTATGTGCTCGATCGTCCCGTGGTCTCGGACGCCGAGTACGACGGCTTGATGCGCAAGCTGCGCGCGCTTGAGCAACGATTCCCGGATCTGGTCACGCCTTCCAGCCCAACCCAGCGCGTGGGCGGAAAGGGTTCCGAGCTGTTTGCGCCAGTCGAGCACCCTTCGCCCATGCTGTCGCTGGACAACGTTTTTTCCACCGACGAGCTGCGCGCGTGGCTGGGCCGTCTACAACGCGCGGGCAGTCGCGTGGGGAGCCCGCCGGCTCTGCCGGCGGCGCACCATCGCGGGAGGGAGGGCGAGGCCGAGCGCGAGGGCGCGAGCGTAGCGANNGGGAAGGTGCAGGTCCCGAAGTCCCCGAGGGGGGAAGCGAGCGGGGGAGCGGTGGCGGGTGGGGGGCCGAAGGGCGAAGCGAACCCTCTCAGGGTTCCCATGTCAACGCCAACCAGCTCGATTTCGTGTGCGAGCTCAAGATCGACGGGCTGGCGGTGTCGCTGCTCTATCAGGACGGTGTCTTCATGCGCGGAGCCACGCGGGGTGACGGACGCGTGGGCGAGGACATCACCGCCAACCTGCGCACGGTTCGCGCGATCCCGGCGCGCCTCTCGGGCAGCCAGCACCCGAGCCTGCTGGAGGTGCGCGGCGAGGTCTATCAGCCGGTGTCGGTCTTCCTTCGCCTGAATCAAGAACTGGCAGAAAGAGACGAACGACCCTTTGCCAATCCCCGCAACGCTGCGGCCGGGAGTCTGCGCCAGAAGGATCCTGCGGTGACAGCCGCGCGGGGACTGAGCTTCTGGTGCTACGGTGCAGAGACCAACGCCGGCCGACCCGGTCCGGCGCGCGCTGAGCGCCATTCTGACGACTTGGAGTACCTCCGCTCGGTCGGCCTGCCGGTCAACCCCAACATCGAGCGTGCGTCCACCCTGGAGCAAGTGGCCAGCTACTGCGCCAAGTGGCAGGAGCATCGCCACGACGTCGACTATCAGATTGACGGCGTGGTCATCAAGGTCGACCGCTACCAGCAACGCGAAAACCTGGGCGCGACCAGCCGCGCCCCGCGCTGGGCGGTGGCCTACAAGTTCCCGCCCGAGGAGCGCACAGCCCTGGTGAAACGCATCGCCGTGCACACGGGCCGCACCGGTCGGGTTACGCCCTACGTGGAATTGGAGCCTGTGCACGTGGGCGGCGTGATGGTCACCTCGGCCACCTTGCACAACGAGGACGATGTGCGGCGCAAGGACGTGCGCGAGGGAGACACGGTCATCGTCCACCGCGCCGGTGACGTGATCCCCGAAGTGGTCGGCCCGGTGTTGGAAAAGCGGCCGCCCGGAACGCCGGTGTGGACCTTCCCCAGGCAATGCCCGGCCTGCGCGACGCTGTTGGTGCGCAAGCCAGGCGAGGCCGACTGGCGTTGCCCCAACCGCAAGCAATGTCCGTCTCAGACCGTGGAATGGCTGTGCCATTTCGGGTCACCCGAGGCTCTGGATATCGAGCACCTCGGCTATCAGACGGTAACCGCGCTGGTGGAACGCGGCTGGGTCGCCGATCCTGCGGACCTGTACTCCCTGAACGCGACGCAACTGCTTCAGCTTCCCGGTTTCGCCGAGAAATCGGCCCAGAACCTGATCGAAGCCATCGCCGCCTCGAAGCAGCGACCTCTGTGGCGCTTGCTGGTGGGGCTCAATATCCGGCGCGTGGGCGCGCATGTGGCGCAGCTTCTGGCCCAGCGATTCCTGTCGCTGGACGCCGTGGCCGCCGCCAATCTCGAGGATCTGCGGGCCATCGAAGGCGTGGGCCCAGAAATCGCCAGCGCGGTCCACGATTGGTTCCACGACCAGGAAAATGGCGCACTCATCAAGAACCTGGGCCAGGCCGGTCTACGCGTCAAAGACCAGGCACGCGGTGGTCCTGTGGCTGCCCGCCCGTTCGACGGCCAGATGGTGGTCATCACAGGAACTTTGCCTACCCTTTCACGCGAGCAAGCTACGGCCCTGGCCCAGAACGCCGGCGCGCGCGTGACGTCAAGCGTGTCCAAGAAAACCAGCTTCGTGGTGGTGGGACAGGAGGCTGGATCCAAGCTCGCCAGGGCTCAGGAACTCGACATCGAGACCATCGATGAAGGCGAATTCCTGCGCCGCCTGGGGCGTGGCGCGCCCCCGGAAACAAAATGAATATCAGCGTGCCAGTTGCCGAGACCATCGTGACGTGCCATTCTCATCCCCGTGGTTCGCGCCTGGAGTTCATCTGGCCATGGCTGCGTGGGCTTCGTGTTTCTCTCGCGAGTGGCCCGAAGATGATTCTGCCTGGTTGGCAGATGGATAGGTTTTGATTCATGGGGATGCGCATCGGTCTACTTAGCCTCGCGGACGCCAATATCGCCCGCGCTGTCAAGTCGCCCTCCCTGGCCTGGCGCCTCATCGTGCCCGAGATTCCAGCAGAGGCTCAGGTCGTGCGGCCGCAACCCGCGAAGACTCCCGCACGGGGCAAGAAGACGGCCGGCACCCGGAAAACCAAGCCGAAGGTTGTGCCGATGCTGAAGCTGGAAGCCAACGAGGGCACGCGTTGCGATCTCGAGAAGTCATGGCACGGAATCCACTACCTCCTCACCGGCAGCGCCTGGGAAGGAGATCCGCCGCTCGATTTCCTCGTCAATGGCGGGCGTCAGGTGGGCCGGATCGACCCCGAGCATGGGCCGGTGCGCACCTTCCGCACAGACCAGACCCGAGCTATCTATGACAGCCTCTCCAGCCTGAGTCCCTATGAGTTGCGCAAGCGGTTCAACGCCCGGGACATGACCGCAAAGGAGATCTATCCCGACATCTGGACCAGGTCCGTGCTGGAGGAAGACTCGCTCAGATACCTCATGGACAACCTGGACAAACTGCGGGCCTTCCTGCGCCAGACCGTCGAGGCGCAGCTCGGAATCCTGGTGTTTCTGACCTGACCTCTTAGCCCGGATCGACAGGGTGCAAGCCGCTGGCATCGATGCCGCGCAGATAGTAGGTCGGATCGGTCATGAAGACGGTGAAGATGCCGATGAACATGACCATCAGACGTATGAAGAGAGGCTTGTTGCCGTATACGTTTTCCAGGCGGCGCTTTCGGATCTTGTCGTCCGGCTCGGCGAAGTGCTCGAGCAAGCTGCCATCGAGCAGACCACCTCTCTCCTTGCGGGTCACCGCTGCAATGCCACCCGCCGCGCAGTACTCCATAATTTCCAGAACCAGCTGACGACGCGCCTGACAGCTATCGATGGCCGACGTGAGCAACGCGACCGCGCCCCATTCAGCCTGCGCCCGCCCCACGGCGGCCAGCGCAGCAAAGAGCGTGTTGGTGACGTCGTCCAGCGAATCTAGTTTCTGTTCGCGCAGCATGCTCATGAGAACCACATTCTTGAAGAGCTGCGAAATGAGCAACACGCAGGCCTCGCTGTCAGGTGCACTGTCAGCGTCCTGGGGCCGCATCTGGTAGTGGGGCAAAAAGAGAACGCCGAACGCCGTCTCGAAAAAATCGTGTTGGTCAGTCGGCGGCCGCTGGACGGCGATGTCCATGGTGTTGTCCAGACGGTCCGCCAGCTTGCAGTGCAGAAGGTCCGGCATGTCGGACGCTTTGCCCAGCACCTGGCCCAGGTATTGGTAGTAGGTCTGGTCATCGCGGCGGCGCAGAAGCGCGATGCGCTCACCCAGAAACCAGCGGTGGTTGGCATCGATCTTGGCAAGAACACGAGCAAACTCCGCCTGCGCGCGGCTCCACTCTGCGGCGCCCAACTCCTCGCGGGTCAGGTCTTCCTCCTTGTCGTGTAGCAGTGCACCCAGCAAGTCCAGCATGCCGGGCTCAGGCATGATACGCGCAAGCATGGCCGCAGTGCGCAGGCAGTGCAAGACGGCCGCGGGACCGCTCTTACGTCGGCGCTCCCCGTAGGCGCAGCGGAGGTAGCTGAGGGTTTCCAGCAGCGGGGCACGGTCGGACACCCGCGCAGGCCCGAGAATCACGCGCAGCAGGACGCCCAAGTCGATCTTGCGGGCAGACAGGTGCCAGTTGATGGTGGCCGAAAGCGCCAAATGGCTTTCCACCGTAATCCTGGCACGGGCTGCCTCTGGCCCGGAGATCCCGGACATCATTGCTTGGTTCCTCCTGCGGCGAGGGTTAACAGGCCACGACAGGCCCCGGGCTTAGACACCCGCGCCATCTGCTCCACGAAGAATACGCGCAAGTAGCCTCGCGAGCCAGCGCAAGACCCAGCCGCCATACAACGCGCGTCGAGATTCGCACCCCCTAGTGCCTCCGGTCAGAAGNNAATTCTGACCGGAGGCACTAGCCCCAGTTGCGGCATCGTTGCTATGAATGTTCGCTCTCGCGCGTCCCCACCTGACCATGGGCCAACTCCCGGCGTTCCCTGACTTTGCGCCCCTCGACGTCTCGCATCGAGACAGCATCGAGGGGGCTCTTGCGACCAAGCAGTCCGAGGTATCGGAGCTGAACTTCGCCGAGATCTTCGCCTGGCACGGGGTGCGACAGCCCCAAATCAGCGATCTCGACGGCGCCCTCTGTCTCTTAAGCACAGCCCCGTCCCGGCCGAAAGCAAGCGGTCGGTCAAGGATGAGCTGACGGGTCGGGGGCGACCGGCTGTGTGGCCGACGGGCTAGTATTGACCGGGTTCGCGACGCAGACGCGATCGCGCAGTGTCAACGCCTCAACGTATCCCGGGTCAATTTCAAGCGCACGTGCCAGCGCTGAGCAGGCCTTGTCGAACTTGCTGTCCGCCACCTGCGCCACGGCGACGTTGTACCAGAATCGCCGATCCGTGCTTCCGACCAGAGGCAGGAGCCGTCGCAAGACCAACTTCGCGTCAGCCACGCGATTCAGATTCAGGTAGGCGACAGAGAGATTGTTCAAGGCGCGCCGATTCAGGGGATCGAGCTGCACGGCCCGCTCGAGCAAAGGCCGCGCTTCTGCGAATTGCCCCCTGGATGTGGCCAGGGTGGCCAAGCGATAGAGTGCAGCAGAGTTGTCGGGCTCCATGACCACCGCATATCTGGCCAAAGTTTCTTCGTTTCTCCAGACGCCGACTTGCAGCCATGTGACCACCAACAAGATTCCGCACCAAATGCTGAGGGGGCCCAACCAGAGCGCGCGGTGCAGGTTGACCAGCAGCTTGCCTGCTGTCCGTGCGATCGCCAGCGACGCGATTGCGAGAAAGAGGAAAGGGAAGAATACGTATCGGTCGGAGAGCGCCCCCATGCTTCGGCATCCCAGCGCTGCGGGCAAGAGGAGCAACCCAAGTGCCGCCAGTGCACCGGCAGCAAGCATAATGTCGCATCGGATGCCGGGCCGAACGCGGCGAAGGACCAGCCAAAAAACCACCACCAACAAGACAAGCACGACCCAGCCCAAAGGCACGAAGGGCGGCCACAGCTGACGGTCGGGGGAAAGGGAAAATGGCGATACGAAACTCGTGCCATAAGCGAGAGCCACGCCCGGCAAATCGACGAAGGCGCGCAGCAGGGCCCTTCCCTGTGCCATGGGCAAAGACGCCGTTTGCATGAGAACCCTGCGCAAGGGAAAGTAGGCGAGGGTCCCGACGAGAAGAGCCGATCCCGCTGCAACAGTCGCGCGAGTCTTGCTCCGGGCCAGGGCCAGTGCCATCACCACCAGGGGCAGCGCGAGATTGGCTTCCTTGGCGAAGAGGGAGACCAGCTGGAGCAAAGCCGCTGTCCCAGCCCATAGCCATCGCGTGCGCGCGCGGCTAGCCTCGGTGGATCGTAATGCCGACAAAAGAGCCAGGAGGGAAAAGATCGCCGCCAACAAATCAGATCGCGCAGAAATGTAGGCAAAGACTTCAACGTGCAGAGGGTGAAATGCCCATAGGCAAGGCAACCACAAACCAAGGCCAAGCGCGCAGCTCAAGTCGTACACGAGCAGGATGGACAACAATCCGAGCAGGAGGCTGTGCGCATGCATGAGCCCGGCACGTTCGCCAAACAAATGCACATCGATCCAATGGCTGGTCACACTGACGGGACGATAGCTCTCATGCTGGGGTACCAGATCTTTCGGCATGCGCTCGGTGGCCGGGTCGCTGCGCGCGTGCTCGCCTTTTCGGATCGCCTGGGACAGCGGCCCACGCAAGAGGGCGCTTTGCGAAGAATTCACAGAGTCGTCCCAGACGAGATCAAAGGTCATGGAACGACCATAGAGGGCAAGGTAGCCAAGCAGCAGCAGAGGTAGGACCCAATGCCGCTCGGCCCGACAAAGTTGGGCCGAGCCGGCCGTCCTGGAAACTGGCTTCTCTCGACCGGGCTCAGCCAGACGGAACACGTCGGGCATGGCGGAATCATAGATCGCTATGTGCGAGGCTCGCAAGAATGCGGAGCGCGTGTTGTGAGCACCAGACCACGCGATCGAGCCGCCGCCTGCTCCGTCGCCGCACGTCGTGGAGCCCCATGTTGGGCCGCGCCGTGGACGTCACCTCGGCGATGTGATAGCTACTGCGCTCGTGCGGATCCGCCACGGTGACACCGTCGAGATCAGCGGTGCCTATCAGTACCAGGCGCGCAATTCGGGTCCGGTCATCCAACGCTTCTGGCACTATGAGAAGGAGCGGAGCATCAGAAAGTTCAGCCCGCCCATGCCGGGTGAGCGCGTCCTCGACGTCGGCTGCGGATCGGGAGTGGTGGCTGATCTATTGGCCTCTATGGGAGCCGAGGTGACGGGGATCGACGCGAATGCGAAGGCGATCGAGTTCGCGCGCGCTACCTTTCATCGCCCGAATCTGGAATTTCGTTGTGCCTTTGCAGAAGACCTCCCGTACGCCTCAGCGTCTGTCGCCCGCATCTATTGCCTAGAAGTGATCGAGCACCTCTACCAGCAGCAGGTCCGCGCCCTGCTGGCTTCCTTCGCGCGCTTGCTCCGGCCGGGCGGCGTGCTGACTATGACCACTCCCAACTACCGCGGCCTTTGGCCGGCGATCGAACGAATCATGGACCGACTGCAGCTCGCGCCCCCGATGGCGGAGCACCAACATGTGACCAAGTTCGACAGGAGGAGATTGCGCCGGGTGCTTGCCGATGCCGACTGGGAGATCGTGCGCCTTGTGACTTTCTCGACGTTCTCCCCATTCATCAGCATTCTGAGCTGGCGCCTGGCCGAACGTTGCGCCGAGATCGAGGATCGGGCCGATCTGGCTTTCGGCAATCTGTTGCTGGTGGTGGCCAAGCGGCGGGGCGGTGATGGCTAGGGCGCCTGCTCCCGATCTCTCGGTCGTCTTGCCGTCTTATCGGCACGCGGCACTGGCGCTCGCGTCAGCAGAGGAGTTGGCGAGGTATCTGGACGGGACCGACTTGACCTGGGAGATAGTCCTGGTCGACGACGGCGGGGGCGACTTCCCGCACGAACTGGCGGATGGGCCGCGCGGCCGTGGCTGCTTGTCGTGCGTCCGGCTGCCTGAGAACCGTGGCAAGGGGGCCGCCGTCCGCGCCGGCATGTTGGCCGCCGCTGGTCGCTGCCGCGTCTATACCGACGCCGACCTGCCCTTCCAGCTTTCGCTGTTTCCGCTGACCGTCGAGTATGTGCTGGGGCGGCGCTTCCACATGGTCGTCGGCGATCGAACGCTGCCGGGTTCACGCTATCATCTGAAGGTCGCTTGCACGCGCCGGCTGGCGTCCTTCGCCTTCTCGCGCTTCGCCAACCACCTGGTGACTGGTGGCTTCTACGACACCCAGTGCGGGTTCAAGGGCTTTCGCAGCGACGTCGCTGAAGCCATCTTCTCACGGTCCGTCATTGAGCGCTTCGCATTCGACGTGGAGATCCTGTACTTGGCGCTCAAGTACCGATTGGACATCAAACGTGTACCCGTGGTGTTGCGTCGGAACGATACCTCCAGCGTGCGCCTGGCCCGAGACTCTTCGCGCATGATCGGGGATGTCCTTCGCATCAAGTTGCACCAAATGGCGGGACACTACGCCATCGAAGAGATGCGCGACTTGCTTTCGCAGGACGTGGCCGAAGACGCCGCTCGGCTGGCTGGCACTCCCAACCGGGCACGATAGAGGCCTGATCTTTTCCGACGCGCCCGTAGGTCGAGACCTNNTTCTTGAACAGGTCGCCCAGCGTGCCCAGGTGTGCCGGCGCGCGAGCCGCGTCCAGATCTTCCTGCGACACCACATCCGCACGCTCGCCCACACCCAGAGAGATGCGACGCCGTTCTCGATCCAGCGCCAGAACGGTCACCTCCAGCGTGGCACCCACCTTGGTCAGCTCCCGCGCGTTGCGCACGGGCTTGCCGCCTGACAACTCGCCGATATGGACCAAGCCCTCAATCCCCGGCGCCAGCTCGACAAACGCGCCGAACGCTTCGATACGCGTAACCCGGCCCGAAACTCTAGTTCCCGACGGAAACTGCCCGGCCACGTCCTCCCAAGGATCCCGTTCCAGCGACTTGAGCGACAACGAGATGCGCTCAGGGCGTTTGGGGTCGTCGGTCTTTTCCACGCGCAGAATCTGGACCTCAAGCTCTTGCCCTAGCGACAATCGATCAGCAGGCCGCATCCCGCGCGAAAACCCCAGCTCGGACGCCGGCAACATGCCCTGGACTCCGCCCAGGTCGATGAACGCGCCGAAATCCTTGAGCGCGACCACCACCCCGCGCAAGACCGCGCCTGGCACCAGCTTGCTGCGAATCTTGTCAGCCCGCGCTCGGGCTTCGGCTTCCAGCAGGGCACGCCGCGAGACCACCAGGCTGTCGCCGCGCCAGTCCACATCGTAGCGCGTGATTCGGAACTCGAGCTTGCGACCCACGTACTCGCTGGCATCTTCCACGTGGCGCATTTCTAACTGCGAAATAGGGCAAAAACCGCGCACGCCCGCCACCAACACTTCCACACCCCCTTTGTTCACGCCGGTCACCGTCCCTTCCACGGCCAGTCCCAGTTGCGCCGCCTGCTGCAGTTCAGCCTTGGCTTCAGGTCCGCGCGCGACCGCGGTCCGGCGCAGGACCACGCAACCCGACTCGCCCATGGTCTCCACCACATGTGCCTCGATCTCGTCGCCAACCTTGACCGTCAGATTGCCATCTTGGTCGCGCAACTGCTGCAGATCGATCATGCCTTCGCTGTTGCCGCCCGCCAGTTCCACGAAGGCGGTTTCGCGGCCCAGCGAAATAACGCGGCCACGCACCGAATCGCCCACCCGCACGTCGCGCTCGGCCCGGCGAGCGTTCTTGCCCTCGAACTCCTGCAAAAGTGCGGCGAAATCTTCTTCTTGCGGTGGCTTCATTACCCCCTTCATACCATCACGCAGGCGTCCATGCCGGCTCAGCGCGCCTGGACAACGCGCGCCTCCGCCGGGCTGCGCAAGGAGGTATGCCCTTACCGACGGGGGACCTTGTGATCTATGCTGTTGCTATGCTTCGCTTGGCTCAACCGCAGGTGCGAGGAACGAACCCGATGGTTGTGCTCTGGGTTCAAGCGGCCGGCAGGAGAACCGATGACAAGAGCAATGGGTCGGACAAACACCCGTCCGGTGTCGCGTAGGATCGCCGACGTGCCCGCGCCAGTCTACCCAATCGACGAAACCCACGAGATCCCCGCTGCCTCTGGCGAAAGCGACCCGGCACCTACGGACGCGCCAAGCGCCGTTCCTCAGCAGGTGATTCCCATCGAAGAAACCGTCCCCGTCCAGTCATGCATCGAGCGCACGCTGTTGCATGAACTTCTGCGCCGGGAGTCGGCGGAGAAGGATGAAGACCACGGCGAAAACCACAAGGACGCCGGGAAGTAACCTCTGCCCAAAGTGGGCATCGAAAAGTCATGGCAGGTAGGCCATGCCGATGCGGAACGTGAACGACGAAGACTTCCCGGCCCTGCTCAAGAGCGGAATCGTGTTCGTCGACTGGTGGGCTCCGTGGTGTGGGCCGTGTCGCGTCTTCGGCCCCATCTTCGAGAGAGTCGCCGACAAGAATCCGGGGGTTGTGTTCGCCAAGGTCAACGCGGAAGAGTACCCAGATCTGGCCGTGTCCTTTGGCATCCGGGCCATCCCCACTCTCATGATATTCCGTGAGGGCATCCTCGTCTTCTCGCAGGCGGGAGCCATGCCCGAAGAAGTCCTCCACGCGCTCGCGGGCCGGGTCAGGGATCTGGACATGGAACAAGTGCGGGCGAAGCTCGCCGCGCATGCCAGGATGGAAAACTGAATCTTGAACTCCTCAGCCGGGCGACCTACCCCGAGCGCTTGCCACGTGCGGCCATGCCCTCCAGCGTGCGATGCCAGAGAAAATGGGCGAGCGCTTCGGCCGCGACGTTGGCGCCCGCAAAACGCACGTCCTGCACGTGAAGCAAGACCGGCAGTTTTTGGTGCAAGGCCAAGCGCAAGTCGGCATCCAGTGACTCCGCCACTGACGCGGCGGTTTCATGCAAAGACGCAAGCGCAGGTGTGAAAACATCATCTTCCTGGCCGGCGAGCCACGTGAAGAGTCGCCGGGAGCGCTGTCGATATTCCTGCCGCGCGTTTTCCTCGTCGAGCAGTCCCGCGTGCGCACAGGCTTCCCGACAGCGACGCGCCAATCCCATTCGCGCTGCGACGTCCAGTCCCAGCCCGCCAGCGATGGCGTCAGCGGCGCGCACCGCTAGGGCCACGCGATCAACCTGCGCCGTGCCCTGGTCCTCAGCTTCCAAGATGGCCAGGACCAGTTCGCTGCTGGCCTGAAACAGCCGCTCCACGGCCGGCATGAGCGCCGCTCCTCCGTAGCGCGCAGCCTCGCGGAAGTATCCGCCCATCTCCACACTGACCACGTCACCGCGAGCGCACAAGAACGCGAGCGCACGCCGCACACGACGAGAAAACGCTTCGGCCTTGCGCTCGGAACCCGCGTGGCCCCGCACGCGCAGGTGGTGGCGTCGGCCCGGCTGGTCGAGGTAGGGCAAGAAGAACCACGCGTCGATCTCTCCTGCGTCGAGCGCGGCCTTGACCGCCGGGCCTACCGCCTCGAAGAGCACGGAGTCCTGGCGCTCGACCGCACCGTAGAGGCGAAAACTGACCCAGTTCTCTGCGGGTGGCGCCTGGGCTGGCGGCGGTACGCGTCCCGCAGCGCGGGTTGCCTCGATAGCTGCCGTCGGTCCCTCGATTTCATCTCTGTCGGGGACCTGGGTCACTGCCACCACCGCTTCGACGCGACGGCCACCTTCATCTGGCAAAGCTTCGAGGGGCGGCCAGATCTCGAAAACTCGGCCGCCAGCAGTACGCGCCATCTCCGCGCAGGCGCCGGCCGCACGAAGATCCAGATAGAGCAGCTCGTCTCCCTGGCCCACCTGAACAGCAGCAGGAACGCGGTTCTCTCGACGCCAGCGCGCGAGCGTCCCCGGACACGCAATGTCCTCGGCGGAAGGAACGCGCCAACTGGCAGGCGCCACCACGAAGCCGTCGAGAACCACCCGCGGCAGGAAGCTCAGCCCGGCGAGCGCGCCCCATGAGAACGCCCAGGGTGCCTGTTGCCGTGCCAACGACCAGCCGGCCAGCAAACGATAAACCCCGGACGGCGCCGTCGCTGAGCGCACGCGATGAAGCGGACTGGGTGCGATGGGCTGCGACGTCGAGTCTCGCAGCGCCAACGGCTCCGCAGCACCAGGATCCGCAACCAGATCGAGCTCCGCCGGGGTCAGCGCCGCGCCCTCGGGCCAGCCCACCAACGCCAGCGCAGCCTCGCGCACCGGCGGATGGGCGCACAGATCCGCCAGTGCGGGCGACGGCGCGTACACCACGTCCACTGCCCTCTCGCCGGGACGCGCCTGCTTTTCGGCCGCAGCCAGCTCGGCCAGCGCCTCGCGCACGGGCGCTCCCAGCGCGCCGGCAAAACGTCCCCAGCTCGCGCCAGCGGGCGCGTGTAGCCCCAGCAGCCAGCCGGCGCCCGGCCTCGCCCGCGGCGGCTCGCGGGCGGGCGACAAGAACAGCTCGAAGGTCGGCGGCATTCCGACCGCAGGCAGGATTGCTTCGAGCGTCACGGGATCGAGCCTGATCTCGGATTCGCCCGCCGCTGCGGCTTGTGCCACGGCCTCGGCCAGAAACGCGAGCAGGTCAAGTCCGCCATGGTTTCGCGCGGGCTCCTCTTCGGTCTCGGCGAGCGCGCTGCCATAGCCGCCCGTGGCCAAGTCCGTCAGGTCCAACGCGCCCGCGCCGAAAACCTCAACCATGGAATCCAGTCGCTCGGCCAGACCTGCATCGCAAGCGCGCTCCGCCACCGGACCAGCCAGTGCGTCCTGCAGACGAAACAAGAGCGGCGCGCATGCTGCCGCCCGCGCCACCGCCTGCCGCGAAAGCATCGGCTCGCCACGCGGGCGAAGGCAAAGCGTGCCCGACACATCGGTGGCCGACTGGTTGGCGCCAGGGAGCTCGGCCAGGGCAGCGCGCGTTCCGGACAGGTCAGTCGGAGAAATCCCCAGCAGTCGCTGGCGAATCGGATCGGCCACAGCCCGAGCTTCGGCTGGAAAGCGCGCCAAGCGCTGGACCAACCACTGCGCCGGCGGCTGTCCCACGATAGGCGGCGCCAAATCATGGCAAAGCACGCCGCGGTCGACGAGCACAAGCAACAGCTCGTCCACGTCGCCTGCCTCGCCGCTGGCCGCGGCCTCGACCGCCCCGCCTACCGCAACCCAGGGCGTCCACTCTTGCGCGCTCTCGATCACGGCGGCCAGCACAGCATCCACGTCGCTGGAGCGCACCTCGATGCCGTCGCTGCCCAGACCCAACCACACAGCCTGCGCACCCGCAGCCATCAGCGAAGGCGCGATTCGTAGCCGAACGGCAGGACGAATCTCGGGCTCGTCGAGCAGCGCGCGCCCCAAGGCAGCCATGCGCTCCCAGGTCGGCGCCAAGACAGGCTCGACCTCGTCGGTTTCAAGCCGGGTGCGCTTGCCCAGCCTGCCCATGGCCACGCCCGCCAGCAAGCCCGCGGGCGTGGGTCGAAAAGCGGCGCGGCGGGCGTAGCGAGAAAGCGCGGCCTCTGCAGCGGGGCCGGAGTCTCGCTGCAGCGCCGTTGCCAGATCCGGGCTGGCCAGTTCCACAGCCATCGCGCCCAAGGGATGCCGCCCCAGAGCTGCTCGCGGATTGCGCAATCCGCGCACCGGCAGCAGCGGCGCGCGCAGCAGGAAACGCGAGATCAAATGGAACGACATGACCAGAAAGTTACACCGGTGCCGTCAGGGTGGCGGGGACGTCGTACGGTCAGCGGGTGCAGGCTGAGCGGGTGCAGATGGAGGAGGCCCGGCCGGCGCGCTCGGCTGGGGCACGGCAGCCGGCTCGCTCTCCCACGGCGGAGGCGGATACGGAGGCGGGGGAGGGAATCCGTAGCTGTGCAACGGCGGTGGCAGTGCGGGCGAGCCCAGCCCTGAGGTGGGCACAGGGAGTGGGTTCTTGGTTGGCAGCAGAGGAAGCGGTGGCTGCGTCGGCTTTTCAAAGTTGTTGGCGGCGAATTTCGACTCCGCGTACTTCGTCACCCCATTGATGGCAAGGATCGCGCCGGGAATGCCAAAGAGGCACCCGTTCGTCACTGCGATGAAAGTGTAGTCTTCGCCGTTCCGGCTCGGCAGCAGGGCCATCGAGACAGCTAGGCCGAGAAGCACAACTCCGATGGCTAGGCTCATTTTTCCGGGATGATGGATGTCTACGATGTCCGTGCGTAGCACGCGGTACGTGTCGCCATTCTCATCCCTGACATGCACCGACTCGGAATCCGAACCTTCGATGGTCCCCCTATAGTCAGGCCAGCCCCTGCGCTCGATTGTCGCGGCCGTGGAACAGGCAGAAAACGCGAACAACACGACACTGGCCGTGGTACGTAGCCAGACGGCGTGCTTCCGCTGAGGCTGACCCTGGGTCTGGTCACTTCCGCACACGATCAGTATCCGTAGCACCGACGGGATCCCGCTGCAACGAATCTCCGGCTCCACCGCTAGCCCGGCTGCGAAGGCGACAGCAGTTGCTCCACCACCAAACACAGGCCGGCCAGGCGCACGCCACCGCGGCCCGCTCCGTAGGGCTCGGGCGCTGGAAGCTGCATGTGGGGCAGGCAGTCCTCGACTGTGCCGGTGCGTTTCTTGAGAACCGCGCCCGCCAGTGCACGGACGTCGTAGCGCGGCCGGGGCAGAACCACGCCGCCGGCAGCCAGAGTGTCCACAGGAAAATGTCCCCACGACACGATGACGTCGCTCGGCCGCAAGAATGCCTGCCAGCGTGCCGCGAACGATTCCCAGCTTTCACCTGCCAGAAGCGCGCCGCTGTCGAGGCGGATATGGAATGGCGTGGTCGGTGCCAGGCTGTGGCGCGGGGCGATCACAGCTTCGAAAGCCTCGCCGCTCGACGGCCGACGCGCCAGCCAGTGCACGATCTCGGCCGGGTGGCGCGTGGGTGCGTGGCGCGGCCAGGTGTTGGCCTCGCCGTGAACGCACAGAATGTCGGCCCGGCGCTCGCGCAGAACCGTCGGAATCGGGCTGCGCGCCGGGCGACTGTTGCGTCGCGAGTGGAGGCGATGGCGGCTGCCTGAGCTGGACTGGGCGTAGCGGATCTGCATCTCCACCATGGCGTGAAAAGGTCGCAGCAGGGCCTGGAAGCGCTCGCGATCGCCTTCCAGGTGGCCGAGCACATGGGCCAGGGCCTCGATGGTGGCCATGCAGTGAAAGGCGGGCTCGCGCCGGATGGGGTTGTAGGCGCTCTCCTTGGGCGGAGTGAAGCGCAACTGCGGCATACGCGTGAGCGCCGGATTGGCCTTGAGCAGCCTGTGCGCCTGGCCCCAGGTGCCGTCGACCAGAATCAAGGTCATGGGCTGACCAGGCGGCACGGACTCCACGTCGCGCGCCGCCGGCCCGGGATAGATGACATGGCTCTCGCCGCTGGCCAGCGCGGCTTGCACCACCTGGTCGTCGGAAAAATCGATGCCCACGCGCAACACGGCGCCCGGCAAACACAGCCGTGCGATGCGCGCAGTGCCGATGCCCACGTCGCGCTCGCGCGGGTGTTGCAGAACGATCACCCGCGTGCGAGTTTCTAGCTGCGTGATGTGCGCGCAGTAGCAGACGCTCGTGGGTCGACGGCAACGCTCGCACAGGGCGCGCGGCGCAGGTCCGGCTGGAACGACCGGTGGGCGCGTTGACGAAGCGAAGGGCGGAACAGACTCGGTCACGGATCAAGCAATAGTACACAGCGCACGCTGTGACCAGGACCAGCTACAATGATTGCCATCGTGGTCCTCCTTTCTGTTTGGACGGCGCACGTCCTGCTGGTGGCACAGACGTCGCCGGCCACCTCTGCCGATGCGGCTGTCTCGACCTACCCGTCAGCCGCAGCCGCCGTGCAAGCCCTGCTGGCAGGCAACCCGCGCGTGGTCGCGTTCGGCGAGTACCACCAGCAGAAAAGGACCGCCAGAATTCCCTCTGCGCTTCGGCATTTCACCCGCGAAATCTTGCCCGCGCTACGCGCCGCCGGCGCTACCGACCTTGTCGTGGAAACCTGGATCACGACCGGCTCGTGTGGTGAAGTGGAACGAAAGGCCGTGGCCCGAGTGGACAAGGCGACCCAGCGCCCGGCCAGCACCGAGAACGAGGTCGTCACCCTGCTCCGGCGAGCCAAGCAGTCGGGCATCGAGCCGCACATCCTGCAGGTCGCGTGCAAGGACTACCAGGCCATCTTTGCTGGCGGCCGGGTGGACTACGACAAGTTGTTGCGGCTCACGCGCGACCAGCTCGAAACCCAGATCCGCGCGGCGTTGCAACGACCAGGCAGCCGACTGGTCGGCAGCTACGGCGGCGCGATTCACAACGATCTACACGCGGCGCCTGATTTCGCGCCATACGCTTTCGGCGAAGCCATCGCGCGCACCGTGAATGGAAAATATCTGGAAATCGATCTCTACGTGCCCGAGTACGTCGAGAAGGATCCGCTTATTCGTCGCGAGCCTTGGTACCAGCAGTACCGTCGCGCCTTTCGTCCCCATTTGGTCGTGGTCGTCGCGCGTGGGCCCGAATCCTACGTCCTCATCTTCCCGCGCCAGCGCTGACCGGAGGGAAGCTAGTTTCTTCACCACAGAGATCACAGAGGTCACAGAGCCGGATCGGAAAGAGAAGGGTTGGGTTCTGTCCGATCCGAACCCCTTCTTCCCCTCCGACCTCTGTGTCCTCTGTGCTCTCTGTGGTGAAAAGAGCTAACTATTTCCGCGGCGGGAGGCGCAGCACGGCTGCGAAGAAACCATCCGTGCCGTGGCTGTGCGGGTACACCTTCAAGTAGGTCCCGTCGCCCAGGCGTGCCGCTCGCTCTTTGCCCCAGATCTCTTTGAGCGGCATGATCACGAAGTCCGGCCTCTCGGCCAGGAATCGCTCGACGACTTCTTCGTTCTCTCGCCGAAGCAGCGTGCAGGTCGCGTAGATCAGGCGGCCGCCAGGCGCCACCAGCGGCGCATAGGTCACCATCAACGAAAGCTGCTGCGCCGGAAATCCGTCGATGGTCTTGGGCGTAAGTCGCCAGCGCGCCTCGGGATTGCGGCGCAAGGTGCCCAGGCCCGAACAAGGCGCATCCACAAGCACGCGATCCCATGCACCCAGCTTGGCCTCTGCCGGCAGCTCGACCCCGTGCACCTCGCGCGCAGCCAGGTTCGATAGGCCGGCACGCCGGGCGCGACGACGCAGTTCCTCCAGCTTCTTGCCGTTGGAATCGAGCGCCAGGATGCGCCCCTGTCCGTCGAGCAGAGCCGCCAGAGCCAGGGTCTTGCCGCCCGCACCCGCGCAGGCGTCCACCACGCGGCCCCCTGGCGGCGGCGCCACCGCTTCGGCCACCAGCTGACTGCCCTCGTCCATCACCTCGAAAAAACCGTCACGAAATGCCGACAGTCCAAAGGCATTGACCCGCGTCTCGAACAACAAGCCCGTGGGCGACAGCTCCGTCGGCCGCGCCACCACGCCCTCCTCGGCCAGGCGCGCGACCAACTCCTCGCGCGAGGCCTTGACACCGTTGCTGCGCACCGTGAGCGGAGCCCGGGTGTTCATGGCCGCGGCCAACGCTTGCGCCTCGGCCGCACCCAGATCCGTCACCAGGCGCTCCATCATCCAAGTCGGATAGGACAACTGCAAGGCCGTGCGATCGATGCCCGCGCTCCGGCCCAAGCCCGCATCGTCGGCGGTGGCCTTCGCGAGATCGACCTCGCGACGCAAGATCCGCCGCACGTCAGCCTTGGCCGCTTCCATCGGCAAACCGTTGCGCAACTCATAGACGATGAGCTTGAGCTCCTGCCGTCCCGCCGGCGACAGCGCCTCAGGTTTGCCGCGCCCCTGCGCCAGCGCGAGCAACTCGTCGACCACGGCCTCCAGCCGTCGCTCCCAGCGCACCAGGCCGTACACTGTCTCGGAGATCAGCCTGCGGTCGCCGCTGCCGAGCTGCCGGTTCGCGCGGAAGGCCGACGCCATGAAGTCGGTGAGGAATCCCCATTCCGCGCGCGCCTCGGCCGCGATCTGCAAGGTTAGCGTGCGCGCTTGGCCCCCCAGGCGGCGTACCGAACCACCCGCGGACTCGTTCTTTGCATTCATTCTGTCAATAACTTAGCCCAAATCCGTAGGGGAAGAGAGGCGCGTAGCTGGCATCGCCCTGGTTGATCGGGATCTGCGCCATGGAACGCGGCCAGGAATGCGACAGCTTGCCAGTCGGCTGGTAGTCACCGAAGAGCACGTCGGCCACGCCGTCGCCCTCGCTGCCGGGCAGCCAGACCACCAGCACGGCGTGCACGCCGTCGATGACCGGCTCGACGGGCAAGGGTCGGCCGGTGACGAGAACCACCACCACCTTCTTGCCCGAGGCCTTGGCTGCTGTGATCAAGCTGATGTCATCGCGGGATAGGCCGAGCTCTTTGCGGTCGCCCGTGCCCTCGGCGTAGGGCTCCTCCCCTACCACCACCACGATCGCGTCGGCCGCATCCGCACCCCTCACGCCCGGCGCGAAGGAAACCTTTCCCCCCGGGATGGCGTTCTCGATGGCCCTGAGAATTGTGGTGCCGGGCGTGACGTTGCCCCGCCGTCCAAACCAGCCCACGGTCCAGCCGCCGCACTGGATACCCATGTCGTCCGCCTTGCTGCCCACCACAAGAATGCGACCGTTCTTGGGCAGCGGCAGCACAGCGTCCTGGTTCTTGAGCAGAACCGCACTTTGTCGAACTGCTTCGCGCGCCAGCGCTCGATGTTCGGGTGAGCCCAGTTGCCCGGCAAACGCCGCGTCCGGGAAAGGATGCTCCCACAGTTTGAGACGCGCCTTCTGCTTCAAGATGCGGCGAACGGCATCATCGATGCGCGCCATGGGCACGCGGCCTTTCTTGACCAGCGAGCGCAGGCCTGAGACGAACGAGGGGTAGCTGAGCGGCACCATGGCCATATCCACGCCGGCGTTGATGGCTGCCTCGATCCTGCTGTCGTTGGAGCCCGGTAGGGTGGCAATGGCTTCCCAGTCGCTCACCACGAAACCCTCGAAGTGAAGTTCGCCCTTGAGCACGTCGGTGATGAGGTGCTTGTTGGCATGCATGGGAGCCCCGTTCCAGCGAGAGAACGACACCATGATCGATCCGACACCTGCTTTGACGGCCGCGGCGTAGCCGGGCAGATGGATGGCCCGCAACTCTGATTCGGAACAGATGGTGTCGCCCTGGTCCTTGCCCTGGGATGTGCCGCCGTCGCCGAGAAAGTGCTTGGCGCAGGCGAGCACTCCGTCGGACTGCCCCGGCTCGCCCTGCAATCCCTTGACCATAGCCCCAGCCATCATCTCGGCCAGCTCAGGCGTTTCGCCAAAGCCCTCGTAGGTGCGACCCCAGCGCTCGTCGCGAGGAACGGCAATGCACGGGGCGAAGGTCCAAGGAATGCCCGTCGCCAACATCTCAAGAGCCGCGGCCCGTCCGACCTTCTCAGCCAGCTCAGGGTTGCGCGTGCAGCCCATGCCGATGTTGTGCGGAAATACCGTGGCGCCCCTCACCAGGGCGTTGCCGTGGACCGCGTCCGCGCCCCAGACAATGGGGATACCCAGGCGCGTGCTCAAGGCTCGGGTCTGAATGGATGTGACCAGCTTGACCCAGTTCTGGGGCGTGTTGGGCTCAACCAGCGACGACGCGCCGTTGAGCACCGATCCAACAGCCAGCTTGCGCACATCATCGGTGTTCTTGGCCAGCTTCCAGTCGATCTGGGTCATCTGCCCGATCTTCTCGTCGACCGTCATCTGACCGATGAGTTCTTCAATGTCGGGCGTCGGGACGCTGGCCCGGCTGGCAGCAAGCTGGCCTGGGGATCGACCGGGCTGCATGCCGACGCAGCCGAGCACCGCGAAAAACGCGAGCAGAAAAACGCACGGAGAGCAGGACGGATAAACGGTCGTCGAGTGTGTCATCGCGAGACTGTACAGCTGTCGGGGCAAAAGTGGGAAGGTCACCCGCCATTGGCAGCGCATGCACGTGGTCGAGCTGGACGAGACCACATGCGACCTCGCAGCGGATCTCGCCGAGTTGACCGACGCTCGCACGCTGGATGCTCTGCACCTGGCGACCGCCAACCGGGCGGGCCAAGGGGCGATCACCGTGCTCACCTTCGACATCCGACAGGCCCAGGCCGCACGGGCGGTTGGTCTGACCGTGGTGGGTGTGTAACTACTTTCGCCGCGCAATCTCGAGGTCGGGTCGCAGGCCCAAGGCCGCGCCGTAGCGAAGCAGCCCGTCCATCTCGGCCGTGCCTGGATCCACGGACGCGCGCAACGGCGCCCGCACAAGCGCGTGCTCAAGCAGGCGCTCCGGCCCGTGGACATCGCGACGCCAGCGACGGGTACCGCCATCGAGCACGGGCGAGACAACCGCCAACGCGGCGAGCACGATCGCCGTGACCATGCGGGCGCGGCCTAGGCGGGCAGCCACCGCGGCCGCGCCTGCGCTCAGGGGGACTGCGGCCGCCATCAGCGCCGCAGGGAGGCCCGCGCGCGTGGGTTCGAAAGCCGGTCCGCTTTGCGCCGGAGCATGGCCGAGCAGGAGCGCCGTGACCAAGGTGAAGCCGAACCAAGACGCGACTAGCGGTGCCCGTCTGAGCAATGCCAAGGTCCCCATCCCGGCCAGCAACAGCCCCACCACGCCCAACTCGTCGCACAGCTCTGTTGCCGTCCCAACTGCCGTGACCTGATCGTGCATCCCGGATGGCCACAGGTTGCCGAGCAGATGCCCGAGGTTCACCGGGGTTCCTGAGGCCGCCACGCTGCCCAGCACCGAACCGCCCAGTGTGGCGACGAAGAGCAAAGGTGCCCAGAGGGGCCAGCGGCTGCCCCGGTGCAATTCCCACAGCCACACCCCAAGAGTCAGGGGCCACAACAGCGGACCGGCCAGCGCATCCACCCCTGCAGCCAGGCCTGACAAGCCTGCCAACACGAATCCGTGCCCGGCACCGCCCTGGCCGCGCAGAAGAGGCAGCGCGGCCAGCCAAGCCCCGGCCAAGAGCGCCAGCGTAGCCGACGCCGCGCCCGCGGAGGTCGCTGATTGAAACACGGCCAACGACAGGCCGCCCGCCAGCGCGGCCCCTGCGGCCAGCCACGGCTCGTACACGAAATCCCGCGCGCCCTGACGAGCGTGCGGTGGCGGGCGCAACGCCGCCAGGAGATCGGCACACAGCCGACCCACGAGCGCAGTGGCCAAGGCGGCCCACAGCGCTGCCGCCAGGTTGGCACGGGCCGCAGCATCGCCTAGGGGCAAGTAGCCAGCTAGGCGCGAAGCCAAGAGAGCCAACGGCGTGCCTGGCCCCTGTGAGGCAGGATCGAGTGCCACGGCCACTTTCGACGCAGCCCCAACTCGATCCAACCCCAGCGGCGTGCCCGCGACATAGACTACCAGCGACCCAACGAAGAGAGCCGGATCGAGGGCGGGCCAGGTTCGGGACGAGTGGGGAGCCGGCCGGTCAGTCATGGCTTGATCCAACGTGAAAGCGGGCCTCCTGTCGAGGAACGATTCGTGACCCCCTAACTTGACGTCAGCGCCCTGGGCGTTTATCCCCAAGAGGGTGCACGTCATTCGGGGCCGCCAGCGCATCACGACCGTCCTGGGGCGTCCGCTGCGCGCGCCTGCGGTGGCCATCGGAAACTTCGACGGTGTGCACTGTGGCCACCGGGCCTTGCTGGCCATAGCCAGTCGTCTGGCCCACGCGGAAGGCGGTGAGTCCGCCGTTCTGACCTTCGATCCCCATCCCGCGCGATTCTTCGCGCCCGAGTTGGCGCCGCCGATGTTGCTGACGCTCGATCGTCGCTTGGAACTGCTTGCCGAGGCCGGCGCTGATGCGGTCGTGGTCGAGCCGTTCACATCCGACTTTGCTGCTCTGCCCGCCAATCGCTTCGTCTCCGAAGTGCTGGCCAAAGACCTCGACGCCCGCCACGTGGTGGTGGGCTGGGATTTCACTTTTGGGGCCGGCCGGAAAGGCAACGCCGCCCTGCTCGGCAGCAAAGGCGCGCGCCTGAATATCGGAGTCAGCGTGGTGCCGCCGGTCATGGTCGAGGGCCTGGTGTGCTCGTCGACCAAGATCCGCGAATTCGTGCTTGAGGGCCGGGTGGAAGGTGCGGCCATGCTTCTGGGCCGCCCCTTCGAGCTTACCGGCCACGTGGTCCACGGCGTCGAGCGCGGTCGCACCCTGGGCATCCCAACCGCCAACCTGGATCCAGAATCCGATCTTCTGCCCCAGCCGGGTGTCTACGCCGCTTGGGCGTGTCGGGTGGACGGCGGCCTACCGCTGCGCTTGCGCGCCGCTGTGAGCATCGGCAGCAATCCCACCTTTGCCTCCGAGAGCCAAGGCGCCTCGTCCGCCGTGCTGGTGGAGGCCCACTTGTTGGAATTCGACGGTGACCTTTACGGGGCGCGCCTGCGCCTGGAATTTGCCGGTCGTGTGCGAGCGCAGCGCTCGTTTCCTTCGGCGGACGATTTGGTGGCTGAGATCAGGCGTGACATCCTCCGAACCCGGGAACTTCTTCCATGAGCATGGAACACCTGTACGAGACGGAAACCATGGCGGAGCTATGCGCGCGCCAGGGCCGACTCAGTGAGGCCATCGCCATCTTCCGCGAGCTTGCCGACACTGCTGCCGATCCCGCCGTGCGGACACGCGCCCGCGACCGGCTGACCGGCTTGGAAACGAGTTGGCAGCCCCTGCGCGTCGCCGAAGTTCCGCCTGCGGACCTGGCCTTGCCTTCCATTCCGGGCATTTCGCTACTGGTCGGCGAGGACCAAGTGACCGTGGCCTGGGCCCTGCCGCCTGAGACCAGCTCGCCGGCTCTCGACGTTCTGGTCCTGCAGCGCACGGCCGGCGGCATCGATCCACAGAAGAAGCTTCTGCCCCTGAGCGAAACCTCGGGCCGCATCGGTCTGCTGCTGCCCGGGGTGCATTCGGCCCTGGCGGCCGCGGGCACAGTCCGCGAGGGCCGCTTCGTGCCCATTGTCCGATCCAAGGGTTGAAGATGCCTGCGGCTCCCTCTCTGTGAGACGATTATGAACCGTCACGCCGTCGTTGCGGCACTCTTGGGGTGTCCAGAAATCGACGCTCGCTGATTGGGCGCTCCAATGATTCCGATCACTTCCACGACCGAAAACGGTCCTTGCGGCGATTAATGCACACTTCTTCTGATCGTGAGATGCCTCATGGCTGAGATTCGATTCGCACCTGCCCTCTGTGGCGGGGCATTGGCCGCCTTGACCCGCGATGTTATATATACTGGTCGGCCCCCCCACGTGACTCAGAACGCCACATCGTCCGCCTCTGACATCGCCGCGCACGCCGCGGAGAGTGAACGACTGCGACTGGCCGCCCTAAGCGCCTGGGTCCGACTGCTGGCAGGCTTGGCTTTCTTGGGCATTGGCCTGCTTTGCTGGATCCTGTCCCCTCTCCTGGCTTGGCGCGTCCAGCTGATTGCTTTGACCGCCTACGCGAGCTTGGCTGCGATCTTCTTCGCCTTTCGCCACCGCAAAGTGGTGACCCGCATCGCGCTGCTTCCAGTCGCGCTGGACCTGTGCGCAGCCTATGTGGTCCTGCGCGCAACCATCGCCGTCTATGGAGAAGCCGGCCAGGTAGTGGCTGGCCTGGGACTAGGAGTATTCGTCCTCATCGTTGCCTTCGACGGGCTCTCTCTGCCGAGACGTTTCGCCGTTTTTGCCACCGTCATCGCGATGGCCGAAGAGACCCTCCTGCTCCAGCAGGCCGGGGTTTGGCCGAGGCACATGCTGTTCGCCGGCTGCGTGCTCGGCCTCGCCGCCGGAGTCGGCATCATCGTCCTCGAACGAACCAGCCGGCTGGTCCATCAGACGGCCGGAATTGAGGCGGCTCGGCATCAGCTCGCAGACACCCGTGCCCAATACGATCAGCTTGCGGGCTTGCAGCGGGACAAGGACAGCCTGGTCCAGCTCATCGTGCATGACATGCGGGGCCCTCTCAGCGCGGCCATCCTGTCGCTCGAGTTCCTTTCACGGGAACTCCAGCGCCAGCGGGCCACGCGGGACATGTTGGAAGCCAGCGAGGATGCCCTCACTTCGTCGACTAACGTGGCCAACATGATCACGCAGATCTTGGACACGACCAAGTTGGAGGAGGGACGCATCACGCTCAACCTAGTGCCCGTTCGGATGCGTGAGCTGCTCGATCCCGCGCGCCAGCAGGTGCTCTCGCGTGCCCAAAGCAAGTCGATCACAGTCGACGTGGACGCGCCTGACAACCTGTTCGTGGCGGCTGACCAGCGGCTATTCCCTCGGCTTCTCGACAACCTCCTGTCCAACGCCCTCCGCTATTCCCCCAGGGGCGGACGCATCCTGTTGGTGGCGACCGAGAGCGGGGGAGAGGTCGTGCTGTCGGTCCACAACACCGGCGATGTCATCCCGATCCCCGATCGAGAAAAGATCTTCGCCAAGTTCCAGCAGGGCGAGACCGAGACCCACCGCATGTTCGGCTGGGGCCTGGGCCTGTACTTCTGCCGTCTGGTGGTCGAGGCCCACAGCGGCCGCATTGCCGTGGAGGATGTGGTCGGCTGGCCCACTTCCTTCGTCATTCGCTTGCCGGCCAGTATGCCATCACCGTAGTAGAGGTCAAAGGTGCACCGTTTCGCACCACCAAGCATCAAATCTGCGGGATAGTCTCATCCCGACATGGCCCCCCAACCCGCACAAAGGAAACGCACATGAGACCACTTCGCTTGTTGGCACCCACCGTGAGTTTATTTGTTCTCTCGCCGGCCCTGGCCCTGGCCAGCACCTGGGACGTGGACCAGGCCCACTCGACCGTGGAATTCAGTGTCCGCCACATGATGGTCACCACCGTCAAAGGTCAATTCCAGAAGGTCACGGGCACGGTGGTGTTGGACGAGAAGGATGCAACCAAGTCCACCGTGGAGGTGAGCATCGAAACCGCTTCCATCGACACGCGCGAGCCCAAGCGCGACGCCCATCTGAAATCTGCCGACTTCTTCGACGCAGCCAAGTTCCCCGCGCTCACCTTCAAGTCGACCAAGATCGAAAAGGCGGGCAAGGGCAAGTTCAAGGTCACAGGGGATCTCGCCATGCATGGAGTGACCAAGCCGGTGGTGCTCGTGGTCGAGGGACCGTCGGCCTCCATCAAGGATCCGTTTGGCCGAACCGTCAGAGGCGTGATGGCCACGGGCAAACTTGACCGCAAGGATTGGGGCATGAGCTGGAACAAGGCGCTCGATTCGGGCGGCTTCGTGGTCAGCGACGAGGTCAAGCTCGAAATCAATGCCGAGCTGGCCGAGAGGGCGGCCGTTCCGCCCGTGGCTGCACAGGCTGAAAAACCCGCCGCTCCAAAGTCCGCAGCCGCCGGCAGCAAGACGCCTCCCGCGGCGCCCGCCAAACCCAGCAAATAGGCTCGCTGGGCGAAATGAGCCCGCTGGCTCGCAGCGCCCGCGGCGGAAGCCCCGTATGCTTGGCCGTCCGCGAGTGATTCATGCGTCAACCAAGCGTGCGTGAGCCAGCCCTTCCCACCGTCGTCGTGAACGCGCATGGCCGCGCGCGCGTCGTTTCAGGGCATCCTTGGGTCTTCCGGCAGGACGTGCTCTCCGGGCCCGCGACCGATGCGCGCCAAGGCGGGCCGGCTCTGGTGGCTGTGCTCGACGAACGACGACGGACGCTCGCCAGCGCGACCTGGGCCACTCTGTCTCCGGTCGCCCTGCGCGTGTTTGAACGGCGCAGCGAGAGCGCTCCCCTGCCGGAGCTCATGGCTCTGGTGACCGAGCGCTTGCAAGCCGCGCTCGCCTGGCGCCAGCGGCTCGCGCTCGATCGCGATGCCTTGCGCCTGGTTCACGGTGAAGCCGACGGCTTGCCCGGTCTCTTCGTCGACCGCTACGCCGATGCGGCGGTCATGCAGACGACGTCCGTGGCCATGGATGCAGCCCGGCCGGCCCTGGCGGCTCTGCTGCGGCAACTGCTCGACGTGCGCCTGGTGGTGGTGCGCGACGATGGATCGGCGCGCGACTTCGAAGGCCTACCGCGCGTGCGCGAAATCGCCGCCGGCCAAGGCGCGACCGAGGTGGTCTACCGGCTGGGCGAGAATCGCCTGCAGGCCGACCTGCTGACCGACAGCAAGACTGGCGGCTTTCTCGATCAGGCGGACAACCACGCCGCGGTGGCTGCGCTGGCGCCAGCCGGGGCTCGCTGCCTGGATGCCTTCACCTACCACGGCGGCTTTGCCCTGGCTCTGGCGCGACGGCAGGGCCCGGTGCTGGCCAGCGACGAAGATGCGCAGGCCGTAGCGCGCGCCCAGGCCAACGCGGCCCGCAACCACCTGCCCAACCTTGAGGTGCGCCAGGCCAATGCCTTCGAGCTTCTGCGCACCCTGGAAGCGGACAAGCAACGCTTCGATGTCGTGGTATTGGATCCGCCCGCTCTGGCCAAGCGCCAAGCCGGCGACCATGCCGCCCTCCGCGCCTACCAGGAGCTCATCCTGCGCGGCCTGCGCCTGACCAAGCCGGGCGGCCTGACCGTGACCTGTTCCTGCTCGGGCCGTGTGTCGCGCGCGCAGTTTGACGAACTGGTGTCAGCAGCCGCGGCCCAGAGCGGCCGCTCGATACAGATCCTCGAGCGGCGCGGCGCCGGCCGCGATCACCCGGAACTGGCCGGCGTGCCGGAGACCGGGCATCTCAAGTGTTGGATCCTTCGCGTGCTGTGATAGGGATGTACGATGACTTTCCTGACCGCGTTCGTGACCGTGTTGCTGGCTGAGCTGGGCGACAAGACCCAACTTGCGACCTTGGCGCTGGCGGCCGGGGGGCACGCCCGCTGGCTGGTCTTTCTGGGCGCAGCGCTGGCCTTGATTGCTTCTTCCGCTGTGGCCGTGCTGGTGGGCAACGCTCTCGGGCAAGTCGTGCCCGCGGTCTGGCTGCGCCGGGGCGCCGGGGTGTTGATGATTGGGCTAGGTGCCCTCTACGTCCTGCAAGCGGGCTAGACAGGCAGTCAGAACATCACGCGCACGCCCAGGCGGCCCGCGATGGGGGCTTGGTAGGAAGTCGGCATCAGAAAGTTGGGATTCTTGGTAGCCGGCACGAGATTGCCATTCGCATCCGAGACCGTGAGATTCTTGAGGTCGGCCTTGCTTCCGCCGGCTATCGGCGCGACGTAGTCCGCCGTGTAGAGCTGATCCTGGGTGAGCACCGTGCGCTGGTTGAACAGATTGAAGATGTCCAGAAAAGCCTCGGCTGACAGCTTGCCGGGCAGACTGCGCCGATAGGCCAGGTGCAAGTCAAAACGCGTGACAAAGGGCGTTCGGCCCAGGGATCCGCGCGGGAGGATGAAGGAATCGGTGTCTCCCACGTTCTGGAAGCTCCCCAGGGCGTTGAGCGGCTGGCCCGAACGGCCGACGAACCCCAAACCCGCGGTCAGGCTCGAGTGGACCAGGGGATGGGTGTAGTAGCCGTCGAGACGAATCAGGTGCGGGCGATCGTTGGGCAAGGGCCCATTGCGGTTGACCATGATCCCGGGCGCGTCGTATTGCGTGCTCTGGTTGGGATCGCGCTGATCGTTGTCGGCGCTGTACAGGCCCACGTAGTTGCCGCGCAGCCGTGACCAGGTGTACGAACCAGCAAAAAGCCAGCGGCGCGCAAAGCGCTTGTTCGCCGTCAGCTGTACCGCCTGGTAGGTCCGCGTGGCCCCCGGAGGGTTAACCAGCAAGGTAGGGCCGCTACTGGGATTGGGATTGTTCGGATCGTACGTGTCTTCGATGGCGCGGCCGAGCCAGCGGTCGATGAAGGTCACCCCGGCCACCAGATCGCGCAGCACCTCATACTGCCCGCCCACCACGATCTCATCGTTGTAACTGCCCTTGAGCCCTTTCTGCACGGTCAGCATCTCGCCGGACAGGATCCGCTGAGGAATGGCGTTGGCAAGCGAGGTGCCCGTTCCCTGGCTGCCCAAGGTACCCAAGCCGCCGAACCCGCCGTCACTCAAGCTCATAGGGATGGATTCGTAGTAGCGGCCGTAGTGGACAAAGACCTTGGATCGGCCTTCCTTGCTCGGATCGAAAATCACACCCACCCGCGGCGCGATGTTGTCGGTGATGGAAAGCGCGTTGTTGCCGCGATAATCTTCTAGATTCTGTGTCTCCCAACGCACGCCCAGGTTGACCGTCAGGTTGGAAAATGGCGAGTAGCTCTCCTGTAGGAACAGGGCCGTGTTGAACTGCCGGGTGGTAGCCTGGATCGAATCCTGGTAGTACTTGCTCAACAGATCGGGGTCGGGGCCCAGTTGCGAAATCTGCATCCCCTCCGGCAGCCGAAACATGGATAGGTAGTAGGTGTTGCCCCCGAGCATCGTGATCGCCGCGCGCTCACCATCCGGCCCAGAATTCCAGACCTTGTCATGATATTGGACAAGCTCGCCATCAAGGCCGTACTTGAGCTCGTGCAGACCGCCGCCGTGGAAGATGTTGGTGCTCTTGAGCTGTCCCGCCAGGCGGAAGGCATCCGTGTCGTACATCGTGCCGTATCCGCCCGACTGGTAGCCTCCCAGCGGACAGCTCTGGAACCCGGTGGCGCTGTCTGCACACTGGTTCCCCACGTTGGGATTGAACTGCGCCAGCGAAGGCGGGGTGTCCCAGGTGACGCTTCTGAGCTGCTCCATGTCTTGGAAGGGCGAGCGACGGTCGTATTGTTCGATGTGCATGCCCAAGGTCGCGTCCAAGCGCCAGCGCCCCTGGAAGAAGGCCGCCATCCAGCGCGCGGTGATGTCATTGCTTCTTGTCTTCTCGTTGGTCATGCCGGCCAGGTAGTCCATGTTGGCCCCGCGCATGTACTCCTGCTGCGAATAGATCCCGTACAGGCTCAAGCTGAGCGTCTGCTCGGGCGCTAGTTTCCAGGTCAGCTTGCCGGCGTAGTGCTGGGTCGTGGTTTCGCCTGCGTAGCTGCGGCGATAGAGCGGAACCGTGATCGGGGTGCCATCGGGATTGTTGGCCTGGGTCCCGTCGGCCAGACCCGTGCTCGGGTCCACGCGCTCGACGAACCTGTCCGCGTACTGCACCAGATGGGTGCGGGTGATCTCGGGCGCGTAGCCCAGCCAGATGAACAGCTTGTCCTTGATGATGGGTCCGCCCACTTCGGCGCCGAGGCTGGTGGTGTAGTCGGGCTCGGTCACGCCGGTCAGCGAGGTGGAGCGGCTGACAATGCGTGACTGGGTGCCCGAAAAGGCCCCAGGCGCCAGGTAGGAGAATGCGCTGCCGTGCCACTCATTCGTCCCCGACTTGGTGGCGACGTTGACCACGCCGCCCAGGGCGCGACCGTATTCGGCGCCGTAGCCCGCACTCACCACCTCGACTTCTTCGAGAAAGGGCACGAACAGGTTGGCGCCCAAAGCCCCGTCCTTGAGGCCGGTGATGTTGAACCCGTCGAGGTAGTACGCGTTTTCCAGGCCGGTTCCCCCCGAAAGCACCAACCCCACCGAATCCGAATAGGCTCCCGGCGTCTTTTCCAGAAGGCCACTCAGGCTGAGGCTGTTGGGCACATTTGCCGCGAACTCACGGGTCAACGTGACACCCACGCGGGTCGAGCCGACGTCGATGGCGGGCGCCCGCTGTGTGACCGCGATAGTTTGCACCGCCTCGGGCGCAGAGGGCAGACGCGCGTTGACCCTCACCGTCTGATCCATCAACACCGTGGCGGAGTGCTCGATGGCCACGACACCGCGAAAAAAACGAACCAGGTAGTCGCCGATAGGCAAGCCGCGCAGCTCATACTGCCCCTTGCCATCGGTCAGGGCGGCCTGCTCGCCCTGCGGTCCCGAGGCCACCACGGTCACACCGTCAAGTGGCTGGCGCGTGTCCCGGTCAACCACACGGCCGACAATCGCACCGCTGGTGGGACTGGCCACGCCTGAGCAGGGAAACGCCACCATGGCGACGACGGCGACGGGCAGCCATCGCCAAAGGTAGCTCTTGTGGCAAGTCATGCGGCCATCTTCAGTTGGGCGAATTGTTCAGTGTGCCAGACAGACTTCGGCAGAATTGTATCAGTTCCTGACCCGAAATGAGAACCGGCTGTCCAGCTGGGAAGATCAGGGGGCCGCGTGGGGGCCGTCGTGCGTGTAGTGGAAGTAGTCGAAATCAGCGGCGCCGCCAGCGGCGGCCGTGCTCAGGTTGTAGGTGAAGAGGCCGAACTTGATACCTTCAAACCAGGTACGTCCCACGGTCACGCTTCCCCCCAGTGCCGTGAAGTTCACGCCGTCGGTCGAGTAGGCGAACGAGATCTGCGAAGACGCGCTCATGCTGGCCTTGAGGTACACCGTGGTGGCCGTGAGCGAGGGTCCTGTGGTGTAGGTGCCGTTGATATTGGCGCGCACGGTGCCCTTGCCAGCCGTATCTACAACACCGACCCAGCCGTAGGTTTGTCCGAAGAGCGTGATTCCGGCGCGCTGCCCGTCGACCATCCCCGAGGTGTCCAGCGAGGTGACAGCCGATGCCACCTTGCCCATGGCCAGTTGCACGACCGTGTTGTACGCAAAAATGATGCTGTCCTCGACGAACGGCACGCTGCCCGATGCGGCGCTGGTGCCACTCTTGTTGGCCAGCGGCCGTGCCGACAGACGCAGCCAGCCTGGGCGCGCGGTCAGCGACCACTTCGTGTCGTCCGGATTGTGATTCCACAGCCACTGCACGCCGAGGTCACTGCCCATGAATTCGTCCGAGCTGGCTGGAACCGCGATGGGGAATGTGCCGCCCACGTCGGGTTTCTTGGGTTGCGCCACGGGCTCGCCAATTCCGTTGCCGTCCAGGTCGACGCCAATCTTGGGCCAGTCATCGGTACCCCACTGCGCTGGCTCGAGGTGCCCGATGCGGCCCCAGCCGCCGTTCTGCTGGAAGTGGTAGAACCAAGATTGTCCGCTCGGCAGATCGATCCACGATCCCTGATGCGGACCATTGGTGGAAGTGCTGCCCTGCTCGAGGATGGTCTTGCTGGTGTAGGGACCGAGTATGGCGGACGATCGCCACACCACCTGATAGCCTTTGTCGATGCCACCCTCGGGCGCGAAGATGTAGTAGTAACCGTTGCGTTTGCCCAGCTTGGGTCCTTCCAGCGTCGAGCCGTTCGCCACAGTCGTCGTCGTGCCGAGTAATTGCTTTCCGTCCCAGCTCATCTGCTGGACGATGAGGGGTCCGGCCCCGGTTTGGCTACGGATGAGATAGGCCTTTTCCCCGTTCGGACCGTCGCCGCCGGCGTTGGCCACGTCGTCCCAGAATGGGCAAGGATCTTCCCAGCCAGCAACAGCCTTCACAACAAACCAGGGATCCCACGGCCCGGCAGCATCGGCAGTTGACGTCATGATCAGCCCCTCGGTGGGCGTCGTCACGTAGACCCAAAAGCGCCCCTCGTGGTAGCGGATGGCCGGCGCCCAGGTACCGTCCTGGTATGCCTGGCCGGGCGTATCGTAGCGCGGGTCGATGTCCAGTCGGCGGTAGATGCGGGTCAGCAGAGTCCAATTCACCCCGTCACTGGAATGCAAGACAGGCATTCCCATGAAGTGGTGCGACGCCGCTATCATGTAGAAGTCGCTGCCCACGACGATGACGTCCAGGTTGTTGTAGTCCGACCACAGCACGGGGTTCTTGAAGGTACCGTCGCCTTGATCGCCCCAGGCCCCGGGAACCAAGACTGGGGAAGCGGCGGTCGATCCGCTTGCTCCGCCGGACACACTCGTGGTGCCGCCGCTGCGTCCCCCAGAAGCGGCGGTGCCGCCCACGCCGCCCGAGCCGGTCGCGCCGCCCATGCGGGTGCCGCCAGGCGCGCTCGATACGCTGCCGCCCGATGTGCCGCCGTTCGCGCTCGATGCGCTGCCGCCAGTTTTGCCGCCGGCAGCGCTCGAGACGCTGCCGCCCGATGCCCCGGCGCTCGAGACGCTGCCGCCCGACGCCCCGCCGTTCGCGCTCGATGCGCTGCCGCCCGATGTTCCCCCATTCGCGCTCGATACGCTGCTGCTCGATGTTCCCCCATTCGCGCTCGAGACGCTGCCGCCCGACGCCCCGCCGTTCGCGCTCGATGCGCTGCCGCCCGCGATACCACCACCCACGCCCGCACCGCCGGAATTGGGCTGTCCGCCGGAACCAGACGTGGATGCATCGAGCCCGCTAGTGCCCGTCTTGGAATTCGCCCCGCCGCAGGCGCTCAGGCACACAGCAGTCACAACTGCCAGCCAGTGACCGCGACTGGGAAAACCGGCAGCAAGCCTTTCGCTCATGAGAAACCTCCGGCCAAGTGTACTCCGGTTGCAAGCACGTGTGACTGTCGCCTGCGAAGCGCTCACGCGAGGCTCCATGTTCATCCATGGCCAGCCCGAAACTCTTGCGGCAGCTGCTAGCGTTTCGGGCTGAAGGCCACAGCCACGATGCCGGCTACAATGAGAACGCCGCCCGCAAGACCGAGAGGGCGAATGGGCTCGGCCAGAAGCCATGCGGCGAGGAACAGCGTCGCCACCTGCTGGCCCTGCAGGCCCAGTGCGCCGAAGGCGGCGTCCACGTGACCGAGGCCCCAGCTATTGAGCAACCAGGCCAGGAGGTGAACCACCAAGCCCAATCCGATCAGGCTGAGCCAGGCGCGGTTCGAAAATCCGGCCAATGCGTTTCCAGCGACGGTCGATGCCAGCGCGAAGCAGACAAAGGACGACAGGGTGAACCAGAACATCGCCTGACGGGCTTGCAAGGTGTTCCGACTGCGTCCCAGCGACAGGGTGAAGCCGGCGTAGCAGAAGCTGGCGAGAATGGAGAGGGCTTCGCCGTGTCCGTCGCCCACACGCGCGCCCTTGGCCAAGGCCAGCACCAGCGCCCCAGCCAAGCCGAGTCCCTGCCCGAGCCAACCCAGCCAGCGATAGCGCAGTCCCAGCGCCAATACCGAAAACAGCGCGACCCAGATGGGACACAGCCCAGCCACGATGAAAGTGGCATTGGCCACACTGGTCAGTCCCATGGCGGTGTGCCAGCCCCATACGTCGCAGAAGAAGAACACGCCGGCCAGGATGGCCCACAGGCGGCCCTTGCCCGCGCCCAGGCCGCTTTCGCGTCGAGCGAGCCAGTAGGCGCCTGGCAGCGCAAAGAGCAACCGGTAGGCGCCCACCGTGAGCGGCGTGGCCCCGCCCGCCACCGCCCACTTCACGAAGATGGCTGACAGCCCAAGGATGCTCGCGCCTACCACCACGGCGCTCATGCCCAGCCAGGTCGGCGTGCGCGACGAGGCCGGGTGGCGGACAGAACCCTCAGCCAAGCAACCTACCAGGCGATGACAGGCTGCTGAACGTCGACGATCTTGAAACAGGTCGCGCTCGGCTGCGACCACTTGAGCATGTTGTACCAGAACTGAGCGATCTGATAGTCCTCCTCGGGCAGGAACCCCACGCAGCTCGGATCGCTCTCGCTGGGGTTGTCCTGCCCGGTCCATTGGCTGGTGTAGGTAATCCATTCGTCGGCATAGACCAGCACATGCCCCTTTCCCACCAGCTTTCCCACCAGCGCATTCTTTGGCCCATCCACAGTCGCCGCCACATGGGCGTCTGCAGGCGCGTTGATGGAGCGACCGTTGTCGAGGCCCACCCAGGTGACGTTGTTGCTGAGGTTGGCAATCACCGGATCGGTCCTGTTAAACGTGGACAGAGTGTTGGAATGGGCGCACCCGCAAGCACGCCAATCCATGCAGGTCGCGTAGATCCCGTCCATGTTGTACGAGATGCCGGAAAAGGCGATCAGTTGATTGGTGGGATTCACTTCCCGGCCGTCGCCAGTGTAGCTGGTAAGCGTGATGAGACCGCCGCCCTTGTTCTCCACCCAGTCTTGCATGGCAGCGACTTCCGAATCGTCGAACGTCCAGAAAGGTCCCGTCAGCGAATCGTCTGACAGCGAAGCCAGTATGATGACACCGTAGGGGGCGAGAAAATCGGGAGTGAGCGTGGGCTTGTTAGTGTAGTTGTCGGCCTTCGCGGTACCGGCGCTACTTGAATTGAGCCACTCTTGCAAAGCGGTGTCGCTGTCTCCGTTGGGATCGGCACCCCACTTGCCGGGCTTGCCGATGACCGCCACCGACAGCTCAGAACAATCGCAGCCCTCGCCATCGGTACACGGGACGATCTCGGTGGTGCCGCCAGAGGCACCACCAGTCGGGATCCCGCTCGATGGAGTGGTGTCAAGGGAAAAACCACCGGCTCCCACAGTGCCAACAATCGACGGCGTGCCCCCCGTACCGGTATCCCCGGTCTGTGGGCCCCCCCCTGACGGAGACGCCACGATGACGCCAGCAGAGCACCCGCCGAGGGCGAGGCCAAGTGCCACCAGCGCCACGCCGGGCGCACCGCGACCTGATGATCTTGTCTTGGGCATGTGGCTTAAGTGAACCAGATTCTTCGTCGGGGTCAATCACTTCCAGGTCATCCCGATCCGCGATGGCGCCCTTGCCCTCCAGGCAAGTGGTACACTTGGCCCTATGAAGTTGGTCATTGAACTTGAGCGCGAGAATGACGGGAGATGGATCGCGGATGTTCCCGACCTGCCTGGCGTGCTCGCGTATGGGATCTCGCGAGATGACGCCATTGCGCATGCCCAGGCGCTCGCCCTCAGAGTTCTGGCGGATCGAATCGAGCATGGTGAGAGCGGGCTCACGCTGCTCGACGTTTCATTCAAGGCAGCGTGACCACCTGGGGTTCAGTCAAGGCGCGACGGCTTCTCGCGACCCTTGAACAGATCGGTTGGACTGTCACGCGACAGTCCGGCTCGCACCGGACACTCGCGCGCTCTGGTTGGGCGAACTTCGTCTTCGCGTTCCATGACGACGAGGAGATAGGCCCCAAGATGCTCGCCAGGATTGCCAAGAAGACCGGCCTCAAGCCGGAAGATCTCTGACCGACAGTACCAAGAAAGCGCCCCTTCCGACGGATACGAAAGCCTTCCATGAAACAGTTCCTGGCTACGCTTCAGGTCAACACCCAGCGCAAGCGCGAGCTGGTGGACATCACCGAGCGGGTACGCGAGGAAGTGCGCCGCTCGGCCATCGGCAACGGCCTCTGCGCGCTTTATGCCCAGGGCGCCACGGCGGCGCTGATGATTCAAGAGAACGACGATCCGAACATCACCCTGGACGTGCTCGATTGCTTGGAAGGCGTCGCCCCGCAGGGCCGCTGGCGCCACGACCGGGTCGACGACAACGGTTCAGCGCACATTCAAGCCGGCCTGGTCGGCCCCAGCGAGGTCATCCCCATCCGCGATGGCCAGCTCGCCCTGTCGACCTGGCAGAACATCTTCCTGTGCGACTTCGACGGCCCGCGAAACCGCCGAACGGTGATCGTAACGATTCAGGGAGAGTAGCGCCGCCCTGAACACGTCGCTGGCGCTGGTCTGGCAGGCGGCTACAATTGCGCGCGTTGGATTCGCGCCGATGTTGCCAGTGAGCAGGCGCGACCGAAAAGGAGAACCATCTATGCGAATCAAATTTGCCATCCCATTCGTGGCGATTGCCCCGGTGCTGCTGTCAGGCGCCTTTCCCCGAACCAGCGCCGCGCAGGTGAACCTTCAGGTGCAAGTCGGCGTACCGACAATCCGCTTCGAAACCGCACCCGCGCTGGTCGAAGTCAGCCCCGGCATACAGGTCGTGCCGGAATATGAGCAGGAGGTCTTCTTCGTGGACGGCTGGTACTGGCACCGCGCGGGGCGAACGTGGTACCGCACGCGCGACCACCGCGGCGGCTGGGTCGTGGCCCGCGGGCGAGAGGTCCCGCGCGGCTTGGTGCGCATTCCCTCTGGCCGATACCGGCACTATCACGCCGAGGGTCCGCGCATGAACGAATCGCGACGGGACGTGCGAGGTCACCATGGCGAGGCCCAGTTCCAGCGGAGAGAACACGCCGAACACAACGATCGCGGCCGCTCCGATCGCCACAGCGAGCACCAGGAGCACAGGGAACAACACCGGGAACACGGCGAATCGCACCACGGGCACCGCTAGGCGGGTTGGCTGCCGGCTGTTCTGCGTCCACTCTCCGCCAGTCTATGTCCTGAACCGCGAGACTTGCGGCGTTCGCAGCCCAGTTCGCCGCCCAAAACCCAGCGGCCCTGCAGTGTTTTCTTATCGTGTTATCAGGCATTCTCGCCGGCCCATCTGAGGCTCCTGCCGTCCGACGCGAAGTCCCCACCAAGTCCAACACTGCGAGATCACGCTCAGCCATCCCCTGTCTGCACCCGACAGTCTGCACCCGACAGCTTGCGAGACTCTCGCAGGGATATTGCGGTGTTCTTCGCAGCTGAATAGAAAGTTCGACAGACATGAGGCTTCTCTTCTCCATCGTCCTTGCCTTCACGGCGACAACAGGCTGCGCGCATAGCGAGCGCAATGTCATCGGCACGGGGAGGTGTGCAGACCCCATTGTCGCAAGGGAAGCTGCGGTACGGCTGCTGGAGAAGGACGGTCGTGCCGGAGACTTCTTCACCGACCAAGGCAGGAATACGGATGACGGTGGATCATGGGCAATTTGGATCCCAAAACGCGAATACGAGCTGCCAGGGGAGGCATTGATCATCGTTCGCAAGTCGGATTGCTCGGCGACTCGCATGCCATTGAAGTAGCGGTGGAGATCCCGTGACTGCTGTCGAACCCGCGCCCTGAGGCGGACCGCAAGCAAATTATGAAGGGGCGCCGGTCGCGAATTTGAGGACGGGTGAATGGCGCTTCTGGAGTGCGGACAGATAGCGAGATTCGTCGTAGGGACCGCCCAACAAAGCGCTGCGGACAACCACTGCAGCACGACGTATCATGGCTAGGAGCCAATGCCGAACGAATTCTCCGAGATCGCCACGCGCTACCGGGAAACCTCCCTTGTCCAGCAGAGCGCCGCGGAGACGCTCTTCCGCTTGCTTGCCATCGGGGGCTCGGAAGATGTGCTCGACGTGGGATGCGCGACCGGCAATCTGACGAAGAAGATTCGGGTGGCGACGTCGGGTAGGGTGGTCGGCATTGATCCAGCGGAAGGGATGATTGAACGTGCGGCTCGCGAACACGGCGACGGTATCGATTTCGCGGTCTTGTCGGCCGAAGCCATGTCGTTCCATGAGGAGTTCGACACCATCTTCTGCAATTCCACATTTCAGTGGGTGCGCGACGCTGACAAAGCGGTAGCGGGGTTTGCCGGTGCGCTTCGGGCCGGCGGGCGAGTGGGCATCCAGGCGCCGGCCCGCTCCGACTACTGTCCGAATTTTCTTTCGGCCATCGAAGCCGTCGCCGCTGACCCCTCTCTTGGTCCAACCTTTGCGCACTTCAAATCGCCATGGTGTTTCTTCCAAGACGCAAGCGAATACTCGGCGTTGTTTGTCCGCCACGGGTTTCAGGTGCGGTTTGCGGAGATCCAGACGGTCGACTCGACCCACACGCCTTCGCAAGTCTTCGACATCTTCGCCTCCGGCGCGATTGCCGGATATCTCGATCCTTCCTGC
>PMLB01000304.1:0-3013 GCA_003158735.1 Myxococcales bacterium
AGTGGACCGGCACCCGCGTCGATCTCGTCTTCGGCTCGAACGCTCAGCTCCGCGCCCTAGCGGAAGTCTATGGCAGCTCGGACGCGCAGGAGAAGTTCGTCCAGGACTTCGTGGCGGCGTGGAACAAGGTGATGAACCTGGATCGCTTCGACGTTCGGCTTGTCGTCAAGCGAGCGAAGTAGCACACTGGATTTCACCACAGAGAGCACAGAGATCACAGAGACGGATGGGAAGGAAAGAAGGGTTCGGATCGGGATCCGGAACCCTTTCCTTCCGGNNTGAGACTCCGGATCGCACCGGCGGCCGCCTCTTGCCGCGTCAACGGCGCGTTCCGCCCGTGTCTTGTTTGCTGAACGTGGGTCTTGACAACAAACGGCAGCCCAGTCAGACTCTTCTTCACATAACCCACCAAGCCCACCGCAGAGATGAAAGGATGCGTTCCATGAGCTCCAAACCCTACCGCTTCGAAACCCTGGCACTGCACGCGGGACAGGTTCCCGATGCCACCCTTTCNNCGCGGAGTTCCCGTATACCGAACAAGCTCGTATCTGTTCAAGAACACGGAACACGCGGCCAACCTGTTTGCCTTGAAGGAGCTGGGCAACATCTACACGCGGTTGATGAACCCCACCACCGACATCCTCGAGCAAAGGATCACCCAGCTCGAGGGCGGTGCGGCCTCGGTGGCACTGGCCTCCGGCACCTCGGCCATCTTCTACGCCATCATCACCCTGGCCCAGGCCGGCGATGAGATCGTCTCGGCCAACAATCTTTACGGCGGCACCTATACCCAGTTCGACGCCATCCTGCCGCAGTTCGGGATCACCACACGCTTCGTGGACCCGAGCGATCCGAAGAACTTCGAGAAGGCGATCACCGACAAGACCCGCGCCATCTTCATCGAGACCATCGGCAACCCGGTGCTGGACTTCACCGACGTGGCTGCCGTGGCTGCGGTGGCGCACAAGCATGGCCTGCCACTCATCGTCGATGCCACCTTCACCACGCCGTATTTGCTGCGCACCATCGAGCACGGAGCGGACATCGTCGTCAACTCGCTCACCAAGTGGCTGGGCGGGCACGGCGCGGGCATCGGCGGCATCGTCACCGACTCGGGCAAGTTCAACTGGAAGAACAACCCACGCTTCCCGCTGCTCAACAATCCCGACCCCAACTATCACGGCCTGAAGTGGGCCCACGATCTGCCGGCCCCGCTGGCGCCCATCGCCTTCGCTCTGCGCGTGCGCACGGTTCCCTTGCGCAACCTGGGCGCGGCCATCTCGCCTGACAATTCGTGGATTTTCTTGCAGGGAGTCGAGAGCCTCCCGGTGCGCATGGCCCGCCACAGCGAAAACGCCCTCAAGGTGGCTGAGTTCCTCAAGAAGCATCCCAAGGTCGCTTGGGTTCGCTATCCGGGACTCAAAGAAGATCCGACCTACGCCAAGGCCAGCCGCTATCTCAAGAACGGATTCGGCGGCATGGTGGTATTCGGGGTCAAGGGCGGCTACGACGCTGCGGTGAAGATCATCGACAACATCAAGTTGTTCTCGCACTTGGCCAACGTGGGCGACGCGAAGAGCCTGATTCTTCACCCGGCCAGCACATCGCACTCGCAGCTGACCGAAGAACAACAGAAGAGCAGCGGCCTCACCCGCGATCTCATCCGTCTGTCCGTCGGCCTCGAGCACATTGACGACATCACCGGCGCGCTGGAAGACGCCCTGGCCCTGACCTAGCCGAAAGAGCGATGGGGTCATCGAGCAGTGCTTGGGCAGAGGATCAGGCCGACACGGCCACTGTTTCGTTGCCGCCACCTGTATGCGGCGACGACGCCCCGGTGATTCCGCTCGAGACCCCTGCTTCTGTCGGCTGGACTCTAGCCAAGACCATTCGGCTGGTGACCGCCGAGTCTCCCCTGACTTTGGAACTCGGCGGCCGCCTGGGCCCCGTCGACGTGGAGTACGAGACCTACGGCGTCCTGTCCGCAGCGAAGGACAACGTGGTGCTGGTGGCGCATGCCCTGTCAGGGGATGCGCACGCCGCCGGCTGGGACAAGAACGCGCAGAGCACGGGTCGGCTGTGGCGCACGCGCAAGCCGGGCTGGTGGGAGGCCATCATCGGGCCAGGCAAAGCCATCGACACCAATCGCTTCTTCGTCATCTGCCCCAACGTTCTGGGCAGCTGCTACGGGACGACGGGACCGTCGTCCGCAGATCCGGCCACTGGCAAACCCTATGGGTTGCGTTTTCCCAAGGTCACGGTCGGCGACTGGGTTGCGTTGCACGGACTGCTGCTCGATGCCCTCGGCATCGAGCGCGTGAGCGCGATAATCGGCGGCTCGCTGGGCGGTCAGCAGGCGCTGGAGATGGCCCTGCGTTTCCCCGAAAGGGTCGAGCGTGCCGTGGTGCTGGCGGCCAACGCACGGCTGTCGGCGCAAGGTTTGGCTTTCAACGCCGTGGGGCGCTACTGCATTCTCAACGATCCAAGGTTCGCTGACGGCGACTACTACGGACGGGAGCCCCCGGCCGCGGGATTGGCTGCTGCGCGCATGCTGGCGCACATCACCTATCTGTCTGACGAGGGGATGCATCGGAAGTTCGGACGCCGGTTGCAGGGTGACCGACCGGTTCCCGACGGCGGGTTCGGCATCGAGTTCGCGGTGGAGAGCTACCTGGACTACCAGGGGCGCAGCTTTGTCGAACGCTTCGACGCCAATAGCTACCTCTTCATCTCGCGTGCTATGGACTACTATGATGCCTCGGTTTGGGGCAGCGGCGATCTGACCGAAGCCTGCCGCAGAATCAAGGCGCGCGTGCTCATCGTTTCTTTCGATTCGGACTGGCTGTATCCGCCCGCGGCCTGCCGCGAGTTGGCCCTGGCGCTCGTCAAGACCGGCAAGCAGGCCAGCTATGCCAGCGTGTCCTCGCCCTACGGTCACGACTCTTTTCTGGTCGAGTCCCGGACGGTGGGGCGCCTGGTGAACAGCTTCCTCTCGCACTAGAAGCCCATGACC
>PMLB01000304.1:3111-23569 GCA_003158735.1 Myxococcales bacterium
GGCGGTGCTGTCCGCAACAGAGCGCGGCGTGCCCGTCCTGCAAGCCGATCTGAGTGAGGGGCTGAGCTGGTTTTCCGACGGCAGCTTTGACGTGGTCGTGCTGGAGGAAACTCTACAAACCCTGCCCAATCCCTGGCTGATGCTGGGCGAGGTGTTGCGAGTCGGGCGCAAGGGCATCGTTTCGTTCCCTAACTTCGCCCATTGGCGGGTCATTGTCGATCTGGTCGCCCACGGCCGTATGCCAGTGACCGAACGTCTGCCCTATCACTGGTACGACTCGGACAACATCCACCCCTTTACCTTGCAGGACCTCCTCGACTGGGTGGACGCGTCGAATGTCCGCATCGTAGCTGGTCACAGTCTCTCGGAAGGTTCTGTTCGCCTTCTTCGCCCGGAGGACAATCTCCATGCGGAGGAGGTTCTCGTCGTCGTCGAAAGGAGATAGCCCCATGCCCGCGATTTTTGCTGACAATTCCCTGTCCATCGGCCGAAGCCCCCTCATCAAGTTGAACCGCCTGGCCGCGGGTACCAAAGCTACCGTGCTGGCCAAGATCGAAGGCCGCAACCCTGCCTACTCGGTCAAAGACCGCATTGGCGCCGCCATGATCCGTGACGCAGAGGAGCGCGGCGTGCTCAAGCCTGGCAAGGAGATCATCGAGCCCACCAGCGGCAACACNNGGCAACACCGGCATCGCGCTGGCTTTCGTGGCTGCAGCACGCGGCTACAAACTGACCCTGACCATGCCCGAGACCATGAGCCTGGAGCGACGGCGCGTGCTGGCCGCCTTTGGCGCCAACCTGGTGCTGACCCCAGGCGCCGAGGGCATGCCGGGGGCCATCCGTCGCGCCGAGGCCACGGCAGCCGCCGAGCCCGATCGCTACTTTCTGCCCCAGCAATTCAAGAACCCCGCCAATCCACTGATTCACGAACAGACCACCGGCCCCGAGATCTGGAACGACACCGACGGAGCCGTCGACGTCCTGGTTTCGGGCGTGGGTACCGGCGGCACCATCACCGGAGTCTCGCGCTACATCAAGAAAACCAAGAAGAAGGCCATCACCTCAGTGGCGGTCGAACCCGCCAAGAGCCCCATCCTGACCCAGTTCCGCAGCGGCCAGCCGCTCAAGCCCTCGCCGCACAAGATTCAGGGCATCGGCGCCGGCTTCGTACCCGACACGCTGGATCTGACCGTCGTGGATCGCATCGAGCAATCCACCGACGAGGAAGCCATCGAGATCGCCCGCCGTCTGGGGCGCGAGGAAGGCATCCTGAGCGGCATCTCGAGCGGCGCCGCCACCAGCGTGGCCCTGCGCCTGGCCAAGCTCGACGAGTTCGCGGGCAAGACCATCGTGGTGGTGCTGCCCGATTCCGGCGAGCGCTACATCTCCACGGTGCTGTTTGAAGGCATCGGGTAAACTTCCGCTTCGTGGACAACACAGAGCTGACCGACTGCCTGCTGGGTTCCTATGAATCGGTTGGTGGCATCAACCACCTCGACGGCAAGAACCTGCCGTCGAGGCAGGCCATCGGCCGCATCACGAGCGACCTTCTGCGCCTGCTGTTTCCTGGATTCTTCGACGAGACAGCCATCGCCACCGCAGCGATTCGCTCAGTTACCTCGGAGTTGCTGGACGAGGTCGCCAGCCGGCTTGCCCGTGAAATAGGACGAAGCCTGGAATATGCGCGCCCGCCCGAACTGCCCGACAAGGACCTAGGCGTCGCCGCACGCAGGCTGGCGTTGGAGTTCCTCGCCAGCCTGCCCCGGGTCCGCGAGCTACTTGCGACGGACGTCGAAGCCGCATTCAATGGTGATCCGGCTGCGTTGAGCAAGGACGAGGTCATCGTCGCATATCCATTTGTGGAAGCCATCGCGGCCCAGCGCTTGGCGCATGAACTGTACCTGCACGACATCGCGCTAATCCCGCGCATGATGACCGAATGGGCGCACGCCCGCTCGGGCATGGACCTGCACCCGGGAGCACACATCGGCACGCACTTTTTCGTCGACCACTGTACCGGCACCGTAGTCGGTGAAACCGCAGTCATCGGCAGTCACGTGAAGATGTATCAGGGCGTGGGCCTGGTGGCGCGGTCGCTGGCCGCGGGTCAGCAGCTGCGCGGCAAGAAGCGCCACCCCACCCTCGAGGACGACGTCACGATCTATGCTGGCGCCACAATCGTGGGCGGCGACACCGTGGTAGGGGCCGGCAGCACGATCGGCGCCAACGCCTTTCTCATGCACAGCGTGCCCCCGCGTTCGCTGGTGCTGGCCGATGATGTGAAGGTCAAGGTGCTGAGCAAGGAGAAGCAGCAGGATTCAACACCGAACTGGGAAATCTGATCATGACAGGGAAGTTCTGTCCGGGCAACAGCGGCCTGCTCCTGGCTAGTCTAGGAACCCCCGCACCGAGCGCGGCCAGGCGCTCCGATGTTACCGACCATACTCGTCGATGCGTGAGACGAGGAGGCATCAACGCGACGGTCTGACAGCAAACCAAACTGCAGCAGGCGGGCGCGCAAGATGTTGCGACTGATCCCGAGCAGGCGGGCCGTCTCGCTCTGATTGCCATGGCAGAAGCGAAATGCGGTCGTGACCACCGTCGATGCGATGCGATCGAAGAGTGTGGGCTCGCCGCTCTCGTAGAGATCGAGCAAGGCGCGTTCCAGTGCCGCTGTCGAAGGATCTGGGAGTGCAGATGCTTCCTGCAAGAGCGCCGCCTCGCGGCCAGCGCCCAGCGGGAAGTCATCGGCGTCGATGCGCCCCTCCCGACAAGTGAGAATCGCTCGATGCACCACGTTCTCCAGTTCGCGCACGTTCCCCGGCCAGGAATAGTCGAGCAGCCGACGCACAAATTCCGCGCTGATTGACACCTCATCCAACCTCGCCCGCTGCGCATACACGCGGAGAAAGTGTTCCGCCAGGGGCAAGATGTCGCCCGGACGCTCGCGCAACGCCGGCAGGCGCAGGCTGGCGACGTTCAGCCGGTAGAACAGATCCTCACGAAAACGCCCGGCGGCCACGGCCTCGTCCAGGTTCGCGTTCGTGGCGGTGATCACGCGGACGTCGATGGGCACGGCTTTCCGTGAACCCAGACGTACCACCTCGCGCTCCTGCAAAACGCGCAGCAGCTTGACCTGAAGCTTGAGCGGCAAATCGCCAACCTCGTCGAGAAAGAGCGTGCCCCCGTTGGCGGACTCAAACCATCCCGTCTTCGTCCCGTCGGCCCCGGTGAACGCGCCCTTTTCGTGGCCGAACAGTTCACTCTCGGCCAGCGTTTCCGAAAGGGCGCCGCAGTTCACAGCTACAAAGGGCTGCCCCTCGCGCCGGCTGAGCGAATGGACATACCGCGCCACGACCTCCTTTCCTGTCCCGGTCTCGCCGAGAATAAGCACTGTGGCCTCACTGGGCGCGATGCGCCGGATCTGGTGCAACAGATCGCGCGAGGCCATGTCCTCAAAAACCAACGCCCGGGGTCTGACGTCCAGGGATGTAATCCGAAGCGGTGCCGCTTTCATCGAACCAACCTGTCTCCGGATCTATGTCTGGCCACGAATCCTCGTCATTGATACAAGACACATCTCTAGCATTGCGAACCGCAGAAGTCCAGGTCATAAAGGAGCCAGGATGGGAAGCGACACAGTTCCGGCACCGAATTTGCTGGGAATGACACCGCAACCGTCTGTCGCTGACAGCCCTTCTTCCACCACCCCCAACCCCGCGAGCACAACATGAGCCATCTCTTCACTTCGGAATCGGTTACTCCAGGACATCCCGACAAGGTAGCTGACCAGATCAGCGATGCCATTCTGGATGCCGTCTTGGCTCAAGATCCGAACGGCCGCGTGGCAGCCGAAACCCTGGTGACCACCGATTTCGTTCTCATCGCAGGCGAAATCACCACGACCGCCACCATTGACCCCGAAAGGATCGCGCGTGAGACCATCCGCCGCATCGGCTACACCGATCCCGGAATTGGCTTCGACCACGAGCGCGCGCAGGTCTTGGTCAAGCTGCACCGGCAGTCGCCCAATATCGCGCAAGGTGTGGACGTGGGCGGGGCTGGCGACCAGGGCCTGATGTTCGGCTTTGCCACCCGCGAGACGCCCAGCTTCTTGCCTGCGCCCATTCATCTGTCTCACCGACTGGTTGAGCGCCTGGCGGCTTTGCGCGAGTCAGGCGAGCTTCCCTGGTTGCGCCCCGACGGAAAGAGCCAGGTCACGGTTGCCTACGACGGTACCCGCCCCTCCGCCGTCCACACTGTTGTCCTGTCCACCCAACATGACGAGAGCGTCGTCGACCCAAAGACCGGTCGGCTCTCAGAACAGGCCAGGACTGCGCTCATCGACAAAATCGCTCGACCAGCCATCCCAGCAGCGCTTTGGAGCAACCGTATCGTCTTCCATGTGAATCCCACCGGCCTCTTTCTGGTGGGCGGTCCGCATGGCGACACCGGCCTTACCGGCCGCAAGATCATCGTCGACACCTACGGTGGCCGCGGCCGGCATGGGGGCGGGGCATTCAGCGGCAAAGATCCCACCAAGGTCGATCGGTCAGCCAGCTACATGGCCCGCTACATCGCCAAGAACCTAGTCGCCACCGGCCTGGCTGACATCGCCGAGGTCCAGCTCGCCTACGCCATCGGCGTGGCGGAGCCGGTCAGCGTGCTGGTCAACACCGAGGGAACCGGCCGCGTGCCGGAGAGCGACCTCGCCAACATCGTGCGCGACCATTTCCCCCTCACTCCCCAGGGCATCATCCAACACTTGGCGCTGCGCAGGCCCATCTACCAGGCCACCGCTGCCTACGGTCACTTCGGTCGGGAATCCAACGACGGCCAGTTTACTTGGGAGGCGCTCGACAAGGTGGCTGAACTCTCGGGCCTGCTGGCCCGGGCCTCGTAACCCCCACGCAGCATCCCGCCACGCCGGCCGACGAACTGCCCGCAATGCTTCGACGGGCCGGCGTTTCCATTTCCCCGCGACACCATAGTCGGCAACAAGCTCTTCCTGCCGCAGACCGATTCCTGCTGTTGCGCCAGCAGATCTGTCGCCTGCCTGTTGCCCCAGAAGCAACTGCGCCGAGCACGGGGCGCCCGCGCCCGCAGATCCGCCGTTTCCAGACTCGCCCCGATGGCACTGCACTTGCTATCGAGATGGTTCCAACCCTTCCAAAAGGAAACCTTCAATGAAGCAAGTTGCAGCCGCCCTTGTGTTGACGGTCTGGGGAGCGGTCACGATGACCTTTCCTGGCACGGCCGCAGCACAGGAAACCCCAACACCCCCAACACCGCCTTCCACCGCGACCACGCCCTCGCCCCCGCCGGAAACCGCGACACCCAGTGACCTCGGCGCTCTGAAGAAGGAAGTCGCCGAGCTCCGCGAACAACTCAAGCAGTCGAACGCCGACCGAGTCACCACAGCTGATGTGCTCGGTGTGCAGACGGACCTTGAGAACTTCAAATACCAGTACCAGCACGACCGCGAAACCAAGAGCGCGCTCAGCAACCGCTATCTGGTCATAACGGGACTCGTTCAAACACGTTTCACATACGCCTCAGATGAGTTGAACTCGCCCATTCCAGCCAACGTTGCCGCAACTTCGGCCAACAACCCGCCCGTCGTGCACAACCGACACACTACCTTCGACGTTCCACTTGCCGTGCTGTCATTCAATGGACTCCTCTATCGCGACTATGAGAAGGCCCGAAACCTCGGATTCAACCTGAGCTTCGCCGCCACCGGTGGCAGCTCCAGCAACTACGGCCTGCCCGCCGGCGGCGCCAACTACAACAACTTCCTCACGGTATGGGACGCCAACGTCGCCTACCAGATCCTGCCGACCATTGAGAACGATGGCCCGCGACTATCCTTGACTTTCGGGCAGCAGCTCGTTCCATTCGGCCTGGAAGCCAACACAACCGAGGAATTGCGGCCTGTCATCAATAACGCGGTTTTCGTACCTCAGACGGGCTTCAACCTCAGGCAGATCGGGCTCATTGCCCGTGGCGAGTTCTTCTCGCAGTACGACTTTGGCTACAACTACCGCCAGTCGCTCATTCAAGCCGCGCTGGGCATTGTCAACGGCAATGGTCAGAATCGCGACGATGAGAACAACAACAAAGATATCATTGCGCGGCTCGCCATCACCGTGCCGGCTGAGTACAACTCGATCCTGCGCGAGCTGCGCGTCGGCGGTTCCTATTATCGCGGCCGCAAGCTCCTCACCGACCCCACCACGGGAAACTTTATTGTGGGAGGTCGACGCGACCGTTACGGGGCTGACATCTACTACAATCATTGGCCAATCGGGCTCACCTACGAATACGTCCGCACCCGGGATGACCTTTCTGCGAGCTACGACGCCTCTGGCTCGGTGGTCAAGACGTCAGCCAGCGCTGATTCGCACACTGCGACGGTGTTTTACAGCTTCGGTCAACAGTTCCTCACCAGCATTCGTACCGAGGGCAAGTTCAACGATTGGTGGCCCAAGACGTTTCAGCCCTTCATCCGCTATGACCGCTGGGATCCCAATCGGGCAGTCGCCAAGAATGAGATCGAGATCTGGACTGGCGGCCTCAACGTCTTCTTTGCCGAGACCACCAAGGTTCAGCTCAACTACAACCATCGCGACCAACATGCGGCGACCGGCAACACGAACTCATCCGAGTTCTTGGCGCAGATTCAATTTGGTTTCTAACAGAAGGGAATATGAGAGATGCGAAAGCTAGTTATTGGTGTCTTGATGTTTCTCGCTCCTGCCGCAGTCAGAGCTGCCGACCTGCCCAAGGAAATACGCATTGGCGTCGCCGGCGTTGGCACAGGAAATCGACCTGTCGTGGGTGGCGCCTACGTTGCCACCGCCGCGAACAACGGTGACTTGGAGAACGAATTCAAGAAGGATGGAGTTGCGGTCAAGTACGTCTACTTTGCCGGGGCTGGCCCGGCGGTCAACGAGGCGCTGGCCAATGGCCAGCTGGATTTTGCCTACCAGGGCGACCTGCCGGCTCTCGTCGCAAAGGCGGGTGGGTTGCCTACCAAGCTCATTCTTGCGGCGGGGCGCTTTTCGGCCATTTACATCGGTGTGCCAGTAGATTCCCCGTATCGGACCCTGGAGGACCTGAAGGGCAAACGCGTGGCGGTCTTCAAAGGCACGAATCTTCAGTTGGCCTTCTACAACGTCCTGACCAGCAGAGGGCTCAAGGATAGCGATTTCAAGACCATCAACATGTCCACCTACGATGGCAACGCAGCCCTCTTGTCCAAGGACATCGACGCCCAGGTCTCGGGAAACGACCTGGTCCCGCTGGTCGATCGCGGCGTGGTGCGGATTATCTACGACACGCAGAAGGAAGTGAAGCTGACCCGATTGACGCATGTGTTGGTGACAGAAGACTTCGAGCACAAATACCCCGAGATAGTGCAGCGGCTCGTCAATACGCTGCTGAAGACGGCGGCCTGGGAGTCTGATGAGGCCAATCGTGGCAAGGTCTACCAGATCTGGGTCAAGAGCGGGCTGGGCCTGTCGGCCTGGAAGCGCGACTATGATGCCTTCAAGATTCGCGACCGCGACTCTCCGCTCTTCGATGAGTATTATCGGACGCATTACAAGCGCCTTCTCAAGGCGGGCCGTGAGCTCAAGCTGGTCCGCAAGGACTTTGACATCGACCGGTGGCTCGACCCGACCTATCTAAATCGCGGCTTGAAGGAGTTGCACCTGGAGGGCGTGTGGCCTGAACAGGACGCGGAAGGCAAGCCCAAGGTCCAGTTGACGGCAAAGACACATTGACAAGGACCAATAGGCCATGGCATCGGACGCGACAACAGGGTTCGGATTGGTCGGAACGCTCGGGCGGGACAGGGCGGAGGGGCGGAGCCGTCGGAGGGAGGCGGGGTGGGCGCGCAAGGCGGGTTGGGTGTGGAGAATGGCGAGGATGGGGCTGGAGGTAGTCCTTGCGGCGGCGGCTCTGCCGCTCTTGTTGCTGTCTTTTTGGCATCTCGTGGCGGAGCACCATTGGGTCTCGAATCTCATTCTTCCGCCCCCCTCCGATGTGTGGAGGACATTCCGGGAGCTGCTGGCCGACGGCACCATTGCGGAAAACCTGGCCATCAGCGGAACCCGCGTCGCCAAGGGTTTTGCGGCGGGTGGCTTGTTGGGGCTGCTCCTGGGCACGGCACTCGGACTGTCGACCGCCTGCCGCGCCTACCTGCGGCCCACATTCATTTCCCTGACCCAGGTAAATCTCCTCGGCTGGATCCCTCTCCTCATCCTCATGTTTGGCATCGATGAGCCGCTGAAGATCGCCGCGATATCGTGGGCAACCTTCCTGCCGGTCACTTTCAATACCATGCAGGGCATTGCTGGCATTGCGCCCAAATGGTTCGAATTGGCGCGGGTATATCAGGTGCGCCGACGTGACGTGGTCTGGAGGGTCGCCATCCCGGCCGCTTTGCCCTCTCTCTTCACGGGCATTCGCAGTGGGCTAGGTGCCGCGTGGATGTCGCTCGTGCTGGTCGAGTTGGTCGCGTCGAGCGAAGGCATTGGGTTCATGGTGGTTTGGGGCCGGCAGCTCTTTCAGCTCGATTTGGTGCTCGTGGCCATCATCGTAATCGGCGCAGTCGGCTTGACACTGGACGGCCTGTTACGCGCAGTGGAATGGCGTTTGCGTCGCTGGCAGGGCGCTGCAGCGTAGAAGTCCCATGTCCATTCGAACCGTCCACCGCACCGTTGTCCGTCCCGCTGGTATGGGAACCCTGAAAGGGTTCCCATGCCCTCCCGCGATGGTGCGCCGCCAGCGAAGCTGGCGGGCTCTCCACGCGGCCAGGGGAGCCGTACTTCCGCTGGCCTTTCTGGCGGTTTGGGCACTGGCGACCTCCCGCGGGTGGGCCAACCGGGAAGTTCTTCCCACGCCAGTGACGGTCCTGCAAACCATCAGGAACAGTCTTGCGGACGCCTGGTTCTGGACTGGCGTCTGGCACAGCCTGGCCCGCATGTCCGCGGGGTTTCTCATCGCGAGCGCCACCGGCCTCTTGCTCGGCGTCTTGCTCGGCGCCTCGCGCTGGGGTGCTCGCTTGGGCGGCCCCGGATTCCACGCCTTTCGGCAAGTGGCACCCTTTGCGTGGATTCCATTGATATCTGCCTGGTTTGGCACGGGAGAGTCCACCAAGGTCGTTTTCATTGCAGTGGCCGCATTTCCCGCGATGGTCATCAACGCCATCGAGGGCGTGCAGGCGGTGACCCGACAGCATAGCGAATTGGCCCGCGTCCTGGAGATCAGTCGCTGGCGATTTATCACGGGAGTGGTCGTGCCCGGGGCCATGCCTCAGATCTTCACCGGCATTCACCTCACCCTTGTGGTCTCCTGGCTGGCCACAGTCGGGGCGGAATACTTCCTGCAGATTGGCCCTGGCGTAGCCAGCATTCTGATCGAGGGTCGCGCCCTTGTGCGCATGGACCTGGTGCTCTTCGGCATCCTGGTCATTGGGCTGGTCGGCTTTGCCCTCAACTTGACCGTGAGGCATCTGGAGGCATTGGTACTGCGATGGCGGCCCGCCAGTGCGCAGGAAAGCCGCTGAGTCTCTCCACGCCAACCAACCATCATGAATATTCAAGTAATCCCATCCGCACCAACCATCGTGGCTGCAGGCATCGGCAAACGATTCGGCAGCAACGGGAGCGAAGTGGTCGCCCTGCACGGGCTGGACGTCACCGTGCAGCCTGGCGAGTTCCTTTCCATCATTGGCGGCAGTGGCTGCGGCAAGAGCACCTTTCTGCGCATCATTGCGGGCTTGGAAACCAACGACGCCGGGTCTGTCACCATCGACGGCGCCCCGGTGCGCCGGCCCGGGCTGGACCGCGGAATCATGTTCCAGGATTGCCGTCTGCTGCCCTGGTTCACAGTGGAACGCAACCTCGCCTTCGCCCTGTCCCATGTACCCAAGGACGAAGCGCGCGCACGCATCGCGGACGCCATCCGCTTGGTCGGGCTGGTCGGTTTTGAAAAGGCGTATCCCCACCAGCTTTCTGGCGGAATGGCCCAGCGGGTGGCCATTGCGCGCGTGCTGGTGAACAGGCCGCGTGTCTTGTTGCTTGACGAGCCGTTCGGCGCACTGGATGCGCTGACCAAGATCCAGATGCAGGAGGAATTGCTGCGCATCTGGGAGTCCGAACGCTCCACGGTCATCCTGGTCACGCATGACATCGACGAAGCGGTCTACCTGGGTGATCGCGTGGCCATCATGTCGAACCGCCCCGGCAGGATAAAGCGATTCGTCGAAGTGGATCTTCCGCGACCTCGGGATCGCACAAGCCCGCCATTTGTTTCTGTGCGCAAACAGATCTTCGGCGAGTTCTTCACTGTGGCCGAAGCCCGGGTCGAGTACCAAATCTGAGGAGCCCCATGGGAATCCAGACCCAACACCTCGCCATCTACGGAAAGGGCGGCATCGGCAAATCCACCACGACCTCGAACATCGCGGCCTCCCTGGCTGAGGTTGGCTACCGCGTAATTCAGATCGGATGCGACCCGAAAAGCGATTCGACCAGCACGCTACGCGGAGCCAATTATCTTCCCACCGTGCTCGACAGTGTGCGCGACGGTGGACGGGTGAAACTTACCGATATCTCGGCCGTCGGGTTCAAAGGCGTTTTGTGCATCGAAGCCGGTGGGCCCGTTCCTGGCGTGGGATGCGCCGGACGGGGCATCAATGCCGCCATCGAGTTGCTGCGCGAATTGCGTCTATTCGAGGAATACAAGCCAGATGTCGTGCTCTATGACGTGCTCGGCGACGTGGTGTGCGGCGGATTCGCGGTCCCCATTCGCGAAGGCCTTACGGATCGGGTGTACGTCGTGTCGTCGTCCGACTTCATGGCCATCTACGCGGCCAATAATCTGTTTCGCGCCATCAACAAGTACGCACCGTCGGGTGGCGCCAAACTGGGCGGCATCATTGCCAACAGCGTGCTCGCCCCCTACGCCCAGGCCTTGATCGACGATTTCGCCCAAACAACGGGCACCCGCACCGTCGCTTTCGTGCCCCGCTCTACTGCCGTGGCCCAGGCCGAGCTATACGGACAGACCGTGATTGAGGCGAGCCCAAACTCCCCGCAGGCGGACGTCTATCGAAGGTTGGCCCGCAACATTATTGATGATCGGTCAGCCGTCATTCCGCGTCCCCTCGCCGTGAACGACCTGCGCGCATGGGCGCGAAAATGGGGCGACCTGGTCATCCAGGTTGAACAGGGCCGGGTGGCACCACGGGCCGGCATCTAGCCATGGCAGACATTCATCAGCGAAGCGCGCCAAGCCGCGAGAAGCGCACGGGCTCCATTGCGGCCTATTCGGGAACAGTCTCCGCGCTGTGGTCTGAGGCCAGTGGGGCTGGCCTATCTCAAAGGGTCCGCACTTTCGCCCAGGATCAGCCCAGTGACTTGCAGCGGGCATTTTCCTTGCTGCGAACCATACGAGGACTGGGCATCGTGGTCCACGGGCCAGCCGGGTGCGCCGCGACGTTGCAGGCCGGCGAAGGCTTTGGCGCCCCCTGGGTGGTCAGCGGAATCGACGAGCGTGATTCGATCATGGGTGGCGACCGCAGACTCCGTGCTGCCATTCTGGCCCTCGCCGCCGCACACAGACTGTCCGCCATTGCCGTTGTTACCTCACCGGTGGTCGTCATCAACAACGACGACATCGATTCGGTTCGACTTGAGCTGGCTGACGAATTGGGAGTTCCCGTGATCCCGGTCCTGACCGATGGTTTTCGTACCAAGGTGGCGGCAAGCGGCCACGACACCGCCGTGCATGCCCTATTCAAGCATCTGCCTGCGCCTCCCCGACCTGCTTCTGAAGATCGCGTGAATCTCCTTGCCATCGCGGAATCAGCCGAAGATGCGGCTCATTTGCGCTCCCTTCTGGCAGAAGCGGGTGTGTCCGCAACCGCGGTTCCGCGATACGGGCACATCGACGACATCGTTCGAGCGGGACAGGCCCGCCTGTCTGTCTCGCTCGATCGGGACGAATCCAACTACGCCGGCGAAGCTCTGCGGTCGCGCTATGGTGTCGACTATTTGGAATTGCCGGTACCAATTGGGGTGGCGGCAACCGGCAACTGGCTCAGAGCGGTTGGGGGCGCCATGGCGCGCGGCAATCAAGCCGACGGCGTGGACCGGCTCCACCGAAGGCGCCTGGCAATTGAACGTCCCCATCTCACCCCTCCGGCGAGGGCGCGCGTATTCGTGCATTTGCCTGCGCGGCCGGCCTTCGCGGTGATCGATTTGCTAACCGATCTCGGACTGGCCATCGCGGGCTTGGGTCTCACCACAGTCAGCGCCAGTCACAACCCATCCCTGCAGCGTCTTGCCGAACAGACACCTGATCTGGCTGTTTTGGTCGGCGAGGGTCAGGCATTCGAGGAAGTGAACCTGGTTCGGCGCCTGCGGCCCGACCTGATTGTAACGCGCGGCCAGGCAGCGGTTCATCTCCTGCGCCTGGGAATCCCCGTCCTCGACCTGCAGCGCGTGCCCTTCTTCGGTTATCAGGGCGTTGTCCGGGTGGCCGATGCGATTGCGCGCCGGCTGGCCAATCCCTCCCTGGCCCGCTTCCTGGCCGAGAGCCGAGAGGCCCGATACACCGAGGGCTGGCTGGGCAAGAGCACCCATTGGTTCATCAAGCACGAGGTGAAATAGCGTTGGCTCAGGACGGTGATCGCAATGGCTGCGCCTTGCACGGCTCCGTCCGTTTGCTTGAGGCGATCGAGGGCGTCGTTGCCATTCTGCATGCCAGCCCCGGCTGTGGCGTCAGCGCAGGACTGGGCACCGACGCGGCAGCCAACAGTTGCGACGGTCCGGTCGCCAGCGTGCGCGAGTTGAGTGCGACGGTGCTGCAGGAAAAACAGGTGGTGTTTGGCGGCACCGCCCGTCTGCGCGAGCAAATCAAGAATACGCTCAAGGTGCACAATGGGGATCTGTATGTGGTGGTCACAGGATGCGTGCCCGAGATCGTCGGTGACGACACCCCTGCCATGGTCAAGGAGGCGCGCGAGCAGCGCTTCCCCGTGATCGGCGTGGCCTCGCCGGGGTTCAAGGGGCACGCCTGGACTGGCTACGCCCAAACCGTACGGGCCCTGCTGGACCAAGAGAGCCTCTTGCCATCCTCCGGCGACGGACCGGCTCCCGATGTGAACCTGCTTGGTCTGGTCCCCGGGCAGGATGCCGGCTGGGAGGGCGACCTGCTTGATCTGGAACAATTGCTCAGCCTCCTCGGCCTGCGCGCCAATCGCCTCTTGGGATATGGCCAGCGAGCCAGCGACTGGCATCGCGCCACGCGTGCGCGCCTCACTCTCGTGCTTTCGCCCTGGGGCGCGCCTGCCGCGCAGTTGTTGAGTGAACGGCATGGCGTCCCCACGCTTGACCTCGGCTGGCTGCCAACTGGCAGCCGCGATGTGGGCATCCTATTCGACCGCGTGGGTCAGGCACTGGGATTCGATGGCGTGAAGGTGAAGGCCGTTGGTCAGGCCCTCGATGCTCGCCAGCGCCACTTCTTGGCCAAAGCCAGCCCGGCCTTGCTTCTCGGAGATGTGCAGAAGAGGACCGCCATTGTCGGAGGCACAGCCAGTGCGGTCGGCCAGGCGCGCTTTCTCGCCGGCACACTGGGCCAATTGGTCGAGCTGATCGTCATCACCGACCAACCTCCCGAAGAACGGCATCCCACAATCGGCGAGACCGTCCGATCCGTGGCGGGCGACGACGTGCACATTGCGTTTCTGTCCGGCCAAGCCGAGATTGCCGCCCAGCTGCGTGCCAGCAAGCCCGAGCTGATCCTGGGCAGCGCGCTTGAGGAGGGTGTGGCCGGTTCGCTTGAGGCCGCCTTTCTCGAGGTCGCCTCGCCCATTCACTCGCGCCCGTTCTTCCTCCGAGGCTACGGCGGCGTCACTGGTGCGCTGTCACTTGTTGAAGACCTGCTGACCATCGACCAACTCCCTCACCGCGCCATTGCGGCGCCTCTGATCTCGCCTCCCCTTGCCCCAAAACAGGAGAACCTCTCATGAGTACCATCAAAGAACGCCTTTACGAAGAACTGAACCTCAAGGCCCACCTAGCCCAGGAGGGCATCACCTTCGATCCCGCGATCTTTCGCCAGCTGGCTGTTGGTTCGGTGTACCAGGAACAGGTCCATTGCTTGTTCGAATACGACACCGACACCCACGTCAACCTCGAACTACCGCCCACGATCATCCTGCCCAATGGCCTGCTCACTTTGTTCAACTACACCCGCAAGTCCACCAACCGCCTTGAACATGACGGCAAACAGTTCTTCGTTGTCCGCCGCGACGGTACGTCCATTCCCGTCGACTTCGTCAAGCGTCCCCGCTACTACTCAAAGAAGACGTCGGACGGCACGGAAATGCGCACAGTGGCTGTGTACAACACAGACGGCGTCGTCTTCGTGGCCTACAGCAATGAATGCTCCCTCAAGGCCACTGGCAAGGACTGCCTATTCTGCAACATCAATGCGACCAAGGACACCTACGGCGAGGCCCAGGGTGTCAAGTGGAAGTACCCAAACCAGATTGGCGAAACAATAGCGGCGGCCTATGCCGAGGGCGCGAAACACCTGACCATTAGTGGCGGATTTGTGCCCGAGCGGCGCGAGGTGGACTACTACCTGGACGTCGCCGAAAGCATCAAGGAACACACCGGCCTCAAGGACTTCAATGGCACGGCCTGCATCGGCGCGCCCCGCGATCTGAGCGTCATCGAGAAGTACAAAGAGGTCGGATACCGCACATTGGCCATCAATATCGAGGTCTGGAATGAACACTTCTTCCGCGCCTACTGCCCGGGCAAGGAGGAACTCTGCGGGGGGCAGAAGCACTGGATCAAGGCCCTGGAGCATGCCGTGGAGGTCTTTGGCCGCGGTCGGGTGCGGTCCAACATGGTGGGCGGCCTCGAAACCAAACAGTCGACGCTGGAAGGAATCGACTACCTCACGTCAAGAGGCATCATCGCCATCTCGCCCTCTTGGTTTCCGAACCCCGGGTCCGCGCTGGAAGGCCACCGCTCGCCCGAACCCGAGTGGCACATCGACGTGGCCAAGAAGACGGCGGCCATTTACCGCAAAGTGGGATTTACGTGGGACCAAATCTACGACGCCAACGCCGCGCCGCTGACCCTGGTTCATGACATCTATCGCATCGAAGAGGGTCGGCTACCGGTGTTCGACAAGGCAAAGACATCCGAAAGGCAAACAGTGCGAGAAGTTGGGCTGGCAAGCTGACGGGAGATTACCGACATGACCACCAGTGTGGAGCAACAACCGGCGCCGCTGGCCTATTGGCCGGGCTTTGGAAGATACCAGGACCCGGAACCCCTTTTCCGCCTTCGCGACCGGTCCGACGCTCGCAAGCCGGCCAGCTCTGGGGCCAAAATCAGAGAGCAAGCATACTCAGACAAGCAGACTCTGCTTGCCGAGCTGGCACTCAAGATCGATCTGGTCGTGCAGGGTATTGCTCTCGATTTGGGAGTTCTGCACCAGTTTGCCATTGGAACCAAGTACCTCGAGCAGATCCATTTGCTTTTTGACATGGATCGTGAGCACCACGGCGACGTGGAGCTGCCCGCAGCCTTCTATCTGCCCCATGGCCTCTTCACTGCCTTCCGCTGGGATCCTGATTCGCGCTACCGACTGCGTGCCGAGGATGGCCAGCCGGTCTTGTACCGGGGAGAGCAGCGAGTGGCTGCGATTGAGTTCTATCGGCGGCCGGCCTTGCTCGACAACAAGACCGGCGACGGCGAGAGCTTTGCCCACATTGCCCAGTTCGGACCTGAAGGGAATGTGGGCATCTTCTACAGCAATGAATGCGACCTCAAGCACACCGGTGATGATTGTCGGTACTGCAATATCAACTCCACCGCCGCTGCCTATCGTGAGCAGAACATTTTTCTCAAGACGCCGCGCCAGGTGGGCGAGGTTTTTGCGGCGGCGCATGCCCAGGGGCGTGCCGGTCACATCAACGTCACCGGGGGATTCATTCCCGAGCGGCGCGAGGTCGACTACTACCTGGATGTGGCAGACGAGATCAAGAGTCGCAGTGGTGTGAAAGAGATCCATGGCACGGCGGTGATTGGCGCTCCACTAGACCTTCGGATCATCGACAAGTATCGCGAAGCCGGCTATACGACGATTGCGCTGAACCTGGAGATCTGGGACCGAGACATTTTCAAGGCCATTTGCCCGGGCAAACAAAAGCGTTGCGGTGGGTGGGATCACTGGGTCAAGGCTTTGGAATACGCGGTATCGGTGTTCGGCCGGGGCAAGGTGCGGTCCAATTTGGTCGCTGGAATCGAGCCCAAAGAGTCCGTCTTGCGAGGCGTGGAAGAACTGGCAGCCAAAGGCGTGATTTGCTTTGCGGGCGCGTGGTGCCCCAATCCGGGCTCGGCCCTGGAGGGGCATCGCACCCCCGAGGCCGCTTGGCACTATGACCTGACCCTCAAGGCAGCAGCCATCTTCGCGCAGCATGGTTACACGACATTGGAACTCTACGATGCCTTGGGCGCCAGCTCGCCCTTCCACGACGCTTTTCGCATCAACGCCGGGGAAAACGTGGCTGACCAGCTTGCCCAATGGACATACCCCAGCCGGTAGCACGACATGGCGGACTACATTCTCATCACCGGGGGTTCTAGTGGTATCGGAGCTTCGGTGGCGCGGCTGGCCTCGCAGCGCGGGATCCCGGTGGCCATCACCTTTCGTTCGCACCCGGGCGAGGCCGCGGCTCTGGTCGCCGAATTGAAGGCTGGCGGGGGCGAGGCCCATGCCTTCTCGGCCGATGTGGCACGCGAGGCCGATGTGGTGCGCGCCTTTGAACAGGCTGACGCCGCATTTCCTGGCCGCAGCCTTGCCGGGCTGGTCAACAGCGCCGGCATCTCTGCCCCGCATGGTTCGGTGACCAGCTTCACGGGCGACACCCTGGCGCCCCTGTTTGCCGTCAATGTGATCGGCACCATCGTGGCCTGTCGCGAGGCCATCAAGCGATTCGACGCACGTCCCAAGCCCGGCGGAGCCATCGTCAACGTGTCGTCCATGGCGGCCACCATCGGCGGCCGCGCAGGTGCCGCGGCCTACGCTGCCTCGAAAGCCGCGGTCGACACCTTCACAGTGGGATTGGCCAAGGAGGTCGCCGCGCGGGGAATTCGCGCCAATGTGGTCCGGCCGGGCCTGACCAAGACGCCTATGGTCAGCGCCACCATTGCGAACTCCGAGGTCCTGGCCACCGTGCGGGCGACCATCCCCATCAATCGCATTGCCTCTGTCGAGGAAGTTGCCTACCCAATCCTGTGGCTGCTCTCGGATGAGGCATCATTTGTCACCGGCGCCCGTCTGGACGTCTCGGGTGGAGGGTTCGTCGTGCCGGGTCGCCTCGGTGGCTCTGGCAGCGACGCGCCCGCACTTGCTGCAGGATCGTGATCGCGCAGGAGCAAGCAGTGAGGTCGACCGTTCTTCTGGCAGCGTGGCGTTCGCTCGCCCCTCGGTTACGTTCGTCGCTGCTGGCCAACCGGCCGTTCCGCTGCTTGCTGCTGGTTCAGGTGGTCTTCGGCGTGTGTTTCGGGGCGTTCTTCATTCTGCCCAAACACATGGTCACGCGCCTGGGGGCCAGCCCCGCGCAACTCGGGGTGACCATGGCCGCCTTTGCGCTTGGAGCGGTATTGGCCGCCCGGTTCATCCGTCCGCTCACCCGACGACTGGGGCCGGGGATCTGTCTGGCCCTCGGCGCTGCGACGATGGCAGTCGGGTCCTTCCTTTTCTTGGGCGTTCATTCTCCTGGCGGTTTGGCTATCGTTGCTCGTGCGGCCCAGGGTGCGGCGTCGATCATGGTGTTCTCCATAGGTGGCGCCGTCGCCGCCGACCTGACCCCGCCCGAGCGACGATCCGAGGCGCTGGCGCTCTTCGTGACTGCCGGCAGCCTGGCCAACACCTTTGTTCCCGCTGTGGCAGAGCACCTGATCGAAATCGTGGGTCCTGGATTGGTCTTTGGCGCTGCGGGTGTGGCGGCTCTGGCGTCTCTCATTCCGTGCCGCCAGCTCATCCGCGCGGCGCCGCACCTGGCGGGGTTGCAGCCAGCCCGGGATCTGACGACCTCCCTGCAACCACAGCGACTGCCACGTCCCGCGCCAGCCATCACGGGCCTGCTGTGCATCGCCATTGTATTTGGCCTCGCCTCGGGCGTGATGTTCACCTACTACCAACCCTTTGCCTATGCCGTGGGTATCCGCCGCGTGGCCGACTTCATCATCGCCTTCACCCTCACGGTATGTTCGTTGCGACTAGCGGCGGGCGGCCTCATCGATCGCATTGGCAGTCTGCAGGTGGCGCGCTGGTCATTCGTGGCCTACGCCGCGGCCCTGGCTAGCATGGTCTGGCTGCGACCGGGCCGCCTCGCCCTTTTTGGCGTCTTGATTGGCGTGTTTCACGGGGCGTTCTTTCCATCGCTGATGACCCTGGTCATCGATTCGGGCGGCCACCGCGGATCGCGCGCCGCCTGGATGAATGCATCTATGAATGTGGGTGGTCTTGGCGTCGCCGCAATCGGTCCCTGGGCGGCCCGCTTCGGCTACCCCTCGGCTTTTCTCGGCGTGGCTGCTGTGGTGGCAGTATCGGCCGCCTTGCTCTGGTCGAAGCAGTCAGCGCCCATGACGACTGAACGATTGTCCTTTCAAACACACCGTTTCATCTATGCAGTAGCACCAACAACAAGGAGAACCGTCGATGAGCAAGCAGAACTGGAAGCAGGAAATTGATGGATATGTGAAGAACGTGCCCTTTGCGGCGCTGGCCTATGTCCGCTCGGATGGAACCCCTGTCCAGCGCACGCTGGGCAGTTTCGCCCGGCATGACATCAACCTGTTCTTCTCCACCCGGATCGATGCCGCCAAGGTCAAAGAGATCGAAAACAACCCGCGTGTTTCCTTCCTGTTCGAGGCAGACAACCAGCAGCTGCCCGCCTGGAAGAACGTACTGTTCATCGGCAAAGCCGCGCCGGTCACCGGCGATTCCGAGCTGAAGCTGGCCACCGAGCTTCTGAGCGCCCGCAATCCGCGTTTCAAGGAACGAGTCAGCAAGGACGGTCTAAAAGACACGCAAGTGTTCCGCTTGCAGACCGAGGAGATTCAGTTCCTGGATTTCGCCAAGGGCCAGGGGCACTTGCAAAAGATATCTCTGCCCGAGCGCGAGGAGGTATAGCCGCTCGCGGCGCAGGGGGACTGGACGGTTGCCGGCGGGATCCAGAGTCTCACCACAGAGAGCACAGAGGGCACAGAGGCCGGCAGGAAAGGGTTTCGGATCCGGATCCGAACCCGTCTTTCCTTCCCATCCGTCTCTGCGAACTCTGTGCTCTCTGTGGTGAAAATTCCGGAGCACATCTTCCGCTCGACCGCGCCGTCACCGCTGCTAGACTAGACGTCATGTCTCTTTCAGAAGAGGTGCTTCCGTCCCGCGCGGCGCTGCTGGGCCCCCCTGTGATCGATGCTCGGGCGCCGCGCTTCAACCAGGCCATCATCGGAGGTGCGGCGCTGGCGGCCTTTCTGCTCGGTTGGTGGCCCCTGCTCGCGCTGGCAGCGCTGCAGCTCGCGCTGACCCTGACCTTCGGGCCGCGGCTGTGCTTGGCCTGTTTCCTCTACTTCAAGCTGGTGCGACCCTGGCTCGGCCCAGGGCCGGTCAAGGATGCCCGGCCGGTTCGCTTCGCCAATCTGGTGGGGTTGGTCTTTCTTTCGGCTGCCTCGGTCGCGCACCTGGCTGGGTTTCCGCGGCTGGGCTGGACGCTGGGGTTGGTGGTGGCGGGCCTGGCGCTTTTGGCGGCATTCACGGGCTTGTGTGTAGGGTGCGAAATGTATCGCCTGCTGGCTCGCCTGCACGGCATCGGGCCGCGGAGCGTGGCACGCATCGATCTTCAGGAGATCGGCGCCTCGCCGCAGGCGGGCCTGGTGGTGCAGTTTACCCATCCCCGTTGCTCTGACTGCCGCACCTTGGAAGAACGCTTGTCGGCCCAAGGTGTGCCCCTGGCCCTGGTGGACGTGACCCAGCATCCCGATCTGGCACGCAAGTACGGCATCAGCCTGGTGCCCCTGGCTTTCAAGGTCGACTCCGACGGAAAGGTGCTGGCCCGTGTAACGACGTGAGAGGACTCCCCTAGCCCGAAAAGGGCATGTAGGGGATGCCGAACGTCTCGGCAACGGCAAGATTTGTCACTTGCCTGCGGTGCACGTTGACAGCGCTCACGATGTCGGGGTTTTGGGCCGCGGCCCCCGCGAGACCCTGATTCGCAATTTGCAGGGCGTAGGGCAGCGTGGCGTTGCACAGGGCATAGGTGCTTGTGCGCCCGACAGCCCCAGGCATGTTGGTGACGGCATAGTGGACCACGCCATCGACGACGTACGTCGGCTCGGCGTGGCTGGTCGGCCGTGTG
>PMLB01000447.1 GCA_003158735.1 Myxococcales bacterium
CTGGCTGGTCCCGCACTTTGAGAAAATGTTGTACGACAACGCCGCGCTTGCCCGCGTGTACCTGGAAGCGTACCAAGCCACCCACGATCTCGAATACCGGCGCGTGGCCCGCGAGACCCTCGACTACGTGGTTCGCGAGATGCAGGACGCCGAGGGCGGTTACTATTGCGCGACCGACGCTGACAGTGAGGGCGAAGATGGAAGATTCTTCGTGTGGACGCTCGATGAAATCCAGGCCTTGCTCGATCCGGTCAGCGCCAAGGGGGTTGCCTTGTTCTACGACGTGACCGTGCAAGGGAATTGGGAAGGCAAGAACGTGCTGCACCGGTCACGCACGGTCGCGCAGACGGCAACTGAACTGGGCTGCACACCGGAGGCCTTGCAGAGCCGGCTCGAAGCTGCGCGCGAGAAGCTGTACCACGCGCGGCTCGCTCGCGTGCCGCCCTTGCTCGACGACAAGGTGATCACCGCATGGAACGGCCTCATGATCGGCGCGATGGCCGAGGGGTTCCGGGTGTTGCGCGATCCACGCTACCGGCAATCCGCTGAGCGCGCCGCGCGCTTCGTACTCTCCGCGCTGCGCCGTCCAGACGGTGGGCTTTTCCGCACGGCTCGTGCCGGGCGGGCCCACTTGCCGGGCTGCCTCGACGACTACTCCTACCTGGCTGACGGACTCATCACGCTGTTCGAAGCGGGCGGCTCAGCAGAGTTCTTGGCCGAGGCTCAGCGGCTGGTCGAACGTGGGCTGCGGGATTTCGACGATGGGCACGGCGCCTTCTTCACCACGGCACGCGACCACGAGACTCTCTTCGCTCGGCCGCATGAGGGACAAGACGGCGCCCTTCCCAACGCGAACGCGGTGTTCGCACGCGCCCTGGCGCGCCTTGCCCGGCACTACGATTGTGACGATTTTTCCCAGCGCGCGCGGGCTGCCCTCGCGGCCTACGGCACACTCATCGAGCAAGCCCCTCGGGCGTTTGCAACCTCGCTCGACGTGCTCGACTTTCTCGAAAGCACCCCGCTCGAACTGGCTCTGATCGGCCGGCGCGGGGCGCCGGATCGGGAAGCGCTCGAGCGGGCGGTCGCCGAGCACTACCTGCCCAATCGGGTCTGTGCCCATATCGATCCCGACCGGCCAGAAGGAACGGACTTGCCCCTGCTTCGCGGAAAGACTCTGGTGCGCGGAAGTGCGGCGCTTTACGTCTGCCGGAACTACGCATGCGCGGCCCCGGTGACCGACCCTGGCGCAGCGGCGGCAGCGCTCGCAGCGAGGTAGGCGTTGGAAGCAGCGTTCGGTGCCAATATTCGATCCGCACCTGACAATCGACCGCCCGGAAGTACGGCCAGCCGTGCCGGCCCAACAGTTGGGGTGCCGCACGGTCACGATGGGCATCCTCCGAGCATCGAAGCCAGGTAACAGGGTTCAGGTCGTTCGACATTGGTAGCTACGCCGGCGGCAGGCTCGAACGCCTAGATTTTTCCGGCAAGAGCGTCGTCCACCTGATTGGCCCCAAGGCCATCACGCAGACCGAACTGGTCGGCATTCTCGCACAAGCCATCGGTAAGCTGGTTCGCTACGTGCAGGTGTCGTTGGGAGATGTCGAACAGGGGCTCGGGCAAGCCGGCTTCAATCCCTCGCTGGTCTCAGCGTTCATGGAAATGTACCGGGGCGCGGGCCAAGGACTGATCGCTCCCGAGGCTGGCGGTGCGGTGGTGTCCATGCCGACAACTTTCGAGACCTTCGCCAAGGAAGTGTTCGCGCCCGCCTATCGATCGTAGAAGCAGTTCTGGTGCGCGTGTTGGCTACGCTGTTCGTCGCGCAGCAATGCTGGTCGACGTTCTATTTCTTCAAGCACGTTCCACCCTTGAAGCCCCAGTGCTCTCGAAGCTCCGCGTGTTGAGCGATCCCGACGAGTAGCCAGCCGAGGACGTAGTGTGGAGTTCTTCATTGAACAGCACAACGGCCAGATGCCCCATTCGGCCTTTGCCGGCCAAACCCCGGACGAGATGTACTTCGGCACGGCTGCCGACCTGCCCACTGAATTGGCAGCGGCCCGAAGCCAAGCTCGGGCTGGACGTCTTGCGGCCAACCGAGCGATGTCTTGCGATCGCTGCATCGGTCGGCCAGACGACCTTCCCGCCCTTGAAATCCCGCCATGATTCCCGCTCTGTCGCTGTTGCGTACACGAAAGTGTGGAATGTCCGTGTACGCAGCTGGGTTCCTCGTTCGTTCCTCATTTTGAATGAGGGACGTCGAAATCGGCCCGCGCGCGCTGTAAGTATCCGGAACCTCATTCATGCTGCAGGCACCTGACTTTGCAGACCCCACGGGATCGGCCCGCCGCTGGCGCCCGGATGACAGGCTGGGAAAGGCAGGCCGTTACGGCGCGACGCGCGTGAGCGGTGATGAGTACCTCACCACGCATACCGACGTCCTCCGTGTTCAAAGTCGGGGCGGATGACATTGAAGTAATATTATACTTATGTCATACTGGATTCGTGGCAGACAGGCCACGGAAGACAGAAGTGATTGCCACGGACGAGTTCGTTTCGTGGTGGAACGCCTTGCCCGAGAAGGAGCACGATGCGGTTCGCGACGCCGTTGAACTCTTGGAACAATTCGGGATCAACCTCCCGTTCCCGCATTCGAGCGCCATCGAAGGAACCAAGTTCAGGGAGCTACGACGCAAGAGTGGGAAGCACCAGCTTCGCAGCATCTACATCTTCGACCAATTTCGTCAGGCCGTGCTGCTCCTTGGAGGAGACAAGCTCGGCATCAAGAAAGCTCTCTTCTACCCGAAGATCATCGACCAGGCCGAACGCATCTGGAAGCAGTACCTGCAAGAACAAAAGGGGACCTCATGAAGTTGCATCGGTGGGCTGACATCAAGAATCAGGGAATGACGCCCGATAGGATCGCACGCTCGAAGGCGCGTGTCGCCAGAGACGCGCTGGCCATTCGTTTGCGCGCCGTGCGTGAGGCCGCTGGAATGACGCAAGCTGAGCTAGGGAAGCGGGCGACGCTGTCGCAGTCGCAACTTTCCCGGCTGGAGCGCAGTGCGAATGTCGAAGTCAGTACGCTCGCACGCTATGTACACGCTGCGGGCGGCCGTCTGGAAATGTCCGCAATTGTGAAGGGAAAGCGCCTGACCATTTTGTCGGAGAATGAGATCCGATAGGCGCTGGCGAGGTGCGCAGCTGCGCGCGAGGATCGTCGATACAATCCCGTACGCAACAGCGTCAGCGCTGAAATCACAGCTGTGGGCACAAGTCGCTCGTCCGCGCGCGTGCCGCTTCACCAATCGCAGCTCTATGGACAATGGTAGACGTTGCTGCCGAGCAGAATGGTACTCATCGCCCCAGATTCCTTTTACTGAATGTTGGGCGGCGGCGGTGGCGGCGGTGGTGTCGGCACCGGTGGTGGTGGCGCGGGNNTGGGGCAACCGGCGGTGGGGCGGGCGGCGGCTGATCTGACACGTATTTCTGCGTCCAGGTCGCCATGTGGTTCGAAGTGGTCATATCCTGGAAGGGCAAGAAGAAGCCCGGGTAGCTGCCATCCTTGCCGGCAAGCACGTTGTCCGCGTCGAGGGCGAACATCCATAGAAGCGTCTGGGTCGACGGATCTCCGACGACGCTGGCGTTGGGGTAGTAGCGGCGTAGGCCAGCCCGACGCTGCGACGAGGCTGTGAACCAAAATAGCTTGTGTCCGTTCTGTTTGGAGGCGAAGGGCGCCGCACGCGCGAAGGTGTTCATCAGTTGACCACTGGCAAGCTTTTGCTGAAGCGACGAGTCTCGGCCGTCCGCCAAGGTGAGCATATCGGCCACGCCCACTGCGTTGGACCGATCGAGGGAGACGGCTTGGGCGCCCGCGATGGGCGTGACGGCCCATGTCTTGGCGGATGGATCGGAATAGGCATCGACCGCGGCATCGCTATCGCCGGCCTGGCGGATGGACTCGCTGTAGAGCAGGAACGAAGCATCGGGAACGAAGGTTGCGTTGTAGCGGTTCTTGCCCACGACGTGAGGGACTATCTCGATGGGGGGCAGATTCCATCCGGTGGTGCCCTGGGTGATTACGGAAATCCCGCCCTCTTGGAATTCAATCGTCGACTTGTTGCTGCCGTAGATGTGGGTCACGGAAATGGAGCCGCCATCGGGCGACCAGGCGGGGAAGGCCGGCGTGAACGCCAGGCTCAGGGTACCGTCGCTGGTGGTCTTGCGCAGACCGGTAGCGCCGTCGTGAAACAAGAGAGAGTTGGGCGTCGCGGAGCCATCACCATTCGGGGGCACAGCTACAAATTCGCTGCCATCGGGATTGAACGAGGTGATAAGCACGCGATTCTGACTTGCGGGCCCGTTGTTGCGACCATCCACGGTCAGCCGCTCGCCTGTTGCGTGCTCGCTCCCTTGGTGTCCAGAAACGGATCGCTGGGATTCATCCGGCACGATGCCCAACTGGGCTCACAATGTCGGGAAAGGGATCGCAGGCGGCACACATTTGCACCAGTTCCGGCTGGAATCGTTGTTCTCTCGTGGGCCGGGCGGCCCATGGCGGCTGGCAATTTTGGCACCAAGGATCCGCACCTGCCAACCAGAAGCTCAGCGAGGACCGCGCGAGGTCCGTCAAGGTTGCGCTGGCCGCGCTGCCCAAGTGCAAGGGCGTGACGTTCCAGACCGAGGGGCACGGCAAGAACAATCCCGTTGCCGACAACGCGACGGCCACCGGGCGAGCCAGAAACCGCCGCGTCGAAGTCACCATTGTTCCAAAGAATTGACGGTCGGGAACGCCCACCACTGTCCCGACGAGCGGCGATCGGACAACCGAATCAGCTCGGCCGCATCGCCGCTCTTGGCCTCGCCTTCCTCGACAAAGGGTACACGGGATCGAGGTCGATGAGCTTCCCGCCCGGACCTGGCTTCACCCCGAAGGGCACAAGGACCAAGCGGAGGGCGGTCATGGTGCCTTCTTTCGGCGTCATGCGATCGAGAGTACCTCGACCTCGCCCGCGCGGCGTGGTGTCCAGCAGACGCCAACAACGGTCTTCCTGATGATTCACGGGCCGGGCGGAGCAGCCGTTCACGCGTCCTGGGCGGCGGGCCAGCTAGTGTAGCCGCTGCTCAGTTCCTGGCGCTCTGGGAATCCGCCTTGACAATCCAACGACAGGCGGCTTCCCTATTGCAGAGAAGACTGAAGAGGATCGAGGTTGGCCGTACGATGGGGCGAAGCCGAGGACGCACCGGTGCCATGGACAGACCACCAAGAGTGGTGAAGGCTCGTGAAATGCCTGAGGTGAGAACATGAACGAGGCATCGTGGAGGAGACTGATTGACAAGATCAGGGAATGCAACGTCGTCCCAATCATCGGACCTCGACTCCTTGTAGGTGCTGATGGGCGGACGTCCCTGCAGGCGCAGATCGCCCGGCGCTTGCTGGATTCCTACGGCAAGGAGGTTGGGCCGGAGCCGCTCGAGCCCTTCCGCGAGCTGAACCAGGCGGTTTCAAGGCTAAAGGGGACCATCGGCTCTCAGGACCTTTATGACTCTGCGCATGACGCGATCCGAGCCGTGACCACGACTAGCGGCTTCGCCACGCCCGAGCCAATCCGCCAGTTGGCGCAAATCGCTGATTTTCGCCTGTTGGTAACCCTGACGCCGGACGATCTGCTCGCCCGCAGCCTGCGCCAGCGCTGCGCTGTGAATGAGATCATCCATTCTCCCAATCTACCGACCAGCGAAGGAAAGGATCTGCCCGGGGATTGGCAAGCCCGTCCGGGCGAGGTCCACTTGCTGTACCTCTTCGGCAAGGCGCGCTCGGCACCCATGTTTGCGATCCACGACGAGGACATCTTGGAGTACGCCCACAACGTAATCGCTCACGGCAGCCACGCGCCCAGCGCGTTCCTCGGTGAACTGCAGCAGCGCAACCTGCTGCTGATCGGCTGCGATTTTCCGGACTGGTTGAGCCGGTTCTTCCTGCGCGCAACCAATCAGAAGCGACTCTCCGAGAATTCCAAGCGTGCATGGTTGATCGAGCCGCTGCAGCCAGGGGAAAGCCTGACTTGCTTCCTGAATAGCTACAGCAAGGATACGGAAATCCTTTCGGAGAGCTCGCCGGTCGCGTTCGTCGCCGAACTGCACCAGCGCTGGATGACAGACCATGGTGCGGGTCAAGAGGATGCCGATCACCCCGCGGGCGAATCGGTGCCGCGCGGGACGATGTTTTTCATCAGCTATTCGCGGCAGACGGATCTGCCTCGTGCCGAAGCGCTCTATCAGGCGCTGCTAAAGCAGGGGGTCACCGAGAGCGAGGTGTGGTTCGACCGTCATACGGTCGAGCCCGGACAGGTCTTCGGCGACCGCATCCTTGATGGCGTCCGCAAGTGTCGCTACTTCCTACCGCTGCTTTCTCTGGCCGCCAACAGTCGCGAGGAGGCCTTTGTCTTCAGGGAGTGGAAGGAGGCGAACCTTCGCGAAGGGGGCGTGAACCGCGAGTTCATTCTCCCAGTCATCGTGGACCCCGAGTACGAACCAGATCGCTACACGGCCAGACCGGCGCGCGCATGGGAAGGAATCGATTTCGGCCACGCGCCCGAGGGCATGCCCGATGGCCGTCTTGAGGCCAAGCTGAAGAAACTGGTACGCGACGCGCGACGAGGAGATTAGGCCATGCCCACTTCATCGCAGGAGAGTTCGGTTGGAGTTGGCCGAAATGGTTCCGCTTGCCCCACGTTGGCAAGTCCCGTGAGGCTGGATTTCCAGAATCCGTGGCCTGGCCTGGATGCCTACGACGAGGCTTCCCACAGCTTCTTCCACGGCCGCGGTGAGGAGGCCGCCGAACTTCTTCGAGTCATTCGGATGGCACCGCTGAGCGTCGTATACGGCAAGTCCGGACTGGGGAAGAGTTCCCTACTGCAGGCCGGGCTGTTTCCGCTACTTCGAACCGAACACTATCTGCCCATCTATGTACGGGTGGACTTTTCAAGCGGAAGGGCGGATCCCCCTCTCGATCAGGCGAGACGTCGTCTCAAAGATGAGCTTGACGGTGCAATGGCAGAGTATCCTGCGTTCGGTAGCGATGAGAGCCTGTGGGAGTACCTGCACCGCAAGGACTTGGAAATCTGGAGCAAGGACAACTTTCCGCTCACCCCGGTACTAGTTTTCGACCAGTTTGAAGAGCTGTTTTCGCGCAGCGGTGGCAATGTCGAACTGATACGGCAGGTCTTCGACAGCTTGGCGGACCTGATCGAGAACCGCCTTCCCACCGAACTGGCGACCGCGGCGGCAGGGGAAAGGAGGTCGCGGCTGGACGTTTTTTCCCAGCGCTATCGTCTTGTGCTTTCGTTTCGCGAGGATTTCCTGCCCGAGGTGCAAGCGTGGGAAAAGGCCGTGCCCTCACTCCTGCGCAACTATCTGCGGCTGGGACCGATGTCGCGCCAGCGGGCCATCAATGCTGTCGAACAGGCTGGCAGGGAAGTGCTCGACCAGGGTGTGGGTCCAGCTATTGTCGATTTTGTCGGGAAACGCGACCACGCGGCAGACGCCACCGATTCACCGGACATGGTCATCGAACCTGTTCTACTCAGCCTCTGTTGCTCCCAGCTCAATCGCCGCCGCGGCAGCGCCAAGATAAACCAGGCGCTGGTTGACAGTGCGGGGCAAAATATATTGGATAGCTTCTACCGCGATGCCCTGGCCGACGATGAGGTGAGGGGCCCGCCAGACGTGGCGTCATTCATTGAGGAACACCTCATTCAAGGCGACCACTACCGCGGGGACTACCCAATAGACGAGGCCTTCAAGAACAACCTTCTCACCGCACAACAACTGGCCCCACTGACCGACCGACATCGCCTGCTGCGAAAAGTCCAGCATCCTGACACCGCGCGGGTCGAGTTGATTCACGACCGTCTGGTTCCTGTGGTCCGCAAGGCCCGCGACGAACGCAAGATCAGGCAGCACCAGGACGATCTGCAGCGGCAGGCCGACGGGCAACGCAAGCGCGCCGAGGATCAGGAGCGAGCAGCGTCGCGACTCTTGCGAGCCCTGTGGCGTGCCAGAGTCTTTACGGCTGTCGCTGTGGGGGCAACAGTCGCAGCGGGATTCTATGCGTGGAGGGCGGACAATCTTGGCGCCTTAGCCTCTGCGCGCGCGCTGACAGCAGCGGCGATTAATCAGTCGCAGTCAGACTCCGAGCTTGGCGTGCTGCTAGCCCTTCACGCGGCCGAGGCGGCGAAGTCTCTGCCTGGGTACGCGACCCGCGAGGTGGCCGACGTCCTGGGCCGCACGATCGGAGCGGCGCGCCTGCGGTCCAGCAAGAAAATGGATGGACCCATCAACAAGGCTGCATTCAGCCCAGATCAGAAGCGGTTGCTTGTCAGTCTGGAAGACAATACCCTGCATCTTCTCAGGTGGCCCGAAGCGCAGGAAGAGATTCCAGTCCAGGGTCAGGATGGGAAGTACTGGGCTCCCCGGTTCGCGCCCACAGGCCAATATTTTTCTGCCCTTGCAGTCGGCGGAAGCGTTCGAATCTGGAACGCGGAAACCGGCAAGGTCGAGCAAGACCTGACACCGCCAGGCTCGCCCGCCGTGCTGCGCTTCAGCCCCGATGGAACAATGCTTGCGGTAGGTGGCAATTTCACGGCGTGGGTGTGGCATCTAGGCGAAGAGAAGCCGTTCCTCACCCTGGATGGCCACAAGAACCAGCAAGGCGCTTCCTTCTCAGTGACGGCTGTCGCCTTCAATCCAACTGCGTCCCTCATTGCGACCGGCGCGCTAGACGACACAGTCCGTTTCTGGGATCTGCGCCGGGGCACGCAAGTCGGCCTTCTGCGGGGTCACACAGCCCCGGTCGAGTTCCTAGAGTTTAGCGCCGACGGCCAGGAACTCCTGAGTGCCAGCCAGGATTCCACCGTGCGCATTTGGAACGTCGCCACCGGGGTGCAAAGGGCGACACTCCATGGTCACGCAAACTCCGTGTTTAGCGCCTGCTACAGCCAGGACCAGAAGAAGATTGTCACGGCCGGCGCCGACTCAACTGTGAGAATTTGGGATGCCGACTCGGGTCGGGAGATTGCCCGCCTCTCGTCCCATTCGCAACCGGTGGCGTGGGCCAACTTCGCAGGCAACGATCGGCTAGTCGTGAGCGCCAGTTGGGATGGAACGATCAGAACCTGGGATGCAAGCGGCCACACTGGAAAGGTCGAAAGTCTGGAATTCAGTCCCGACGGCCGCGTGGTCGGCACTGCGGGCAACGACGGTACGATCCGCCTGTGGGATGCTGTCTCCGGTGAAGAAAGGCGTGTACTTGCCACGGACGGGACGCCCGTGACAAGTCTTCGCTTTAGCCGCAACGGAGAGAAACTGGCGTCCGGGGATGCCTCGGGACGAATCCAGGTCTGGAATCCTGCGACAGGCGAGAACGTCGGATCTCTCCCCCGTCGGGACGACGGCATCGAGAACCTGGCCTGGAGTCCCGACGGCACCCAATTGCTGAGCGCCGCGAAGTCAGCCGGTACGGACCTGTGGAACGTGACCGAGATGTCGCTGGAGCAGCACCTCGTGGTCAATTATCACCACAACGCAGATAAGGTGGCGTTTAGCCCCAATGGGCAGTGGATTGCCGCGACTACGGCCGACGGGATGCTATGGATCTGGAGGAGCGCGGATCCGAAGGAGCCACGCAAGCTGCTGGCGGACCAAGGCAAGGTCTTTTGTTTCGCGTTTGCACCGGATTCCGGGACGATAATGACAGGGGGCTACGACCGACGGCCCAAGCTCTGGGACGTCGCTTCGGGCCAGAATAGGACCACGCTGGCTGATCATGGGGCGATAGTGACGGATGGCGTGTTCACGCCTGACAGTCTGCGCTTGATAACGTCCAGCCTGAAAGGCGAGATACTTGTTTGGGACGCGACGACCGGGCAAAGCCTGCCCGGGCCCTCCGCGCATGCGGGCAATGCCTCGCTTGGTATCAGTGCAGACGGCACCCGCCTTGCCACCTTCAGCTGGGATCGCACGGCCAAGGTATGGGACACGCGCTCCTGGCGCGAATTGGCCACTCTCACTCATCGAGAGCTGGTCGACGGTGGGGCAATCAGCCCCGACGGCACCCGCATTGCCACCTTCACGCCGTACGACGGCGTGCGGATCGTTCCGCTGGACTTGGCCGAGCTTGTCCGGCTTGCGAAAAATCGTGTCACACGCGATCTCACCAGAGAGGAATGCCGCCAGTACCTGCGTCGTGAGGATTGTCCCTCGCTTCCGAAATGACCTGGCAGAAAGCGTGGGTGGACCTTTCTGACCAAGTCTGCCTGACTGGCGTGGCGGCTCTTTGACCGCCCAGCGAATGACAAAGCGGGTTCGCAATATTCCGGAGCATAGGCAGATCGATAGAATCTTTGAGCGTCACGGAACCCTACTGGACTGCATCGGCGCAACCTTGAACGCGTCCGCGTGACGCGCCGGGACGGGGTTTGCTGGGGTTTCTGGGTGCTGATGGGACACGCAGGGTAGTCTGGCCCTGGGTATAGGGATAGTTTGGGGCAGACGGACATGTAGGTTTCTGTAGTTTACAGAAGATCCTTATATCGGACATTTTGTGCAGATGCGATTCGGTGAGGAAAAATGGCGCTTCAAATGACTATGCTCGTGATGGGAGTTCGCAAGTTCCGCTCTGTCCAGGAGATGCCCAGTCCGCCGCAGCGGCCACCGCTCGATCCGGAAAACCTCCGCATCGCTTTCGGTCTCGCGGAGGTGGCACAGGGATTCCGGCCCTTGTTCCTCAAGCCTGGCGTCTACAAATACACCTCCTGGGATGAGGCCATGGCGGCGCGTGCGGCCCGGACGGTGCGACAGCGGCGGCCCACTGGCGCAGTTTGGAGATGAACTCGCAATAGCGCGGGATTTCGGACGCGCTAAGCGCGGCTGGCATCGCAGGGCAAGCGCAGCGAAATCGAGTATCTCGGCGAGAATGTCACCGCGCTCATCGGGATCGCTGACGCATGGTTTTCAAAGACTCGCTCCATTTGAGGAGCAATAGAAGCTGCAGCCCGCTCGCTGGCACTGCGAATCGAAACCCGAGCCCTGTGCAGTGATCGAGCCGAGCACACCGTTGGTTCCCGAGCCGCCTCCGATGCCGTCGACGGTGAAGGTAAGGGCGCTCCCGTTGCATTGAGTTGCAGGACAGTAGCGATAGCCCCCACTTCCGGACGGTCACTCATCAGGGAGGCCCGCAGCCACACCGGAGTACCACCCAGGAATCAAAATCCCCGAATGTGCCGTCGTCGCAGCTCCACTCACAAATGCGATCCTCACACGTTGAGCCGGGTCCGGGCGACCACTTGTTCAAGGCACGGTCTGGTTTCGCGCAATCGAATTGATTGGACGAAGTAAAATTGGTCGCGATGCAAATCATCATTTCCTTGTACTGCCGCCCCAAATCCAGCTCGATAGCGGAGGTGTTGTCGAACGTAGTTATGCAGTTCTGCTCGCACTCGGTTGTTGTGGTGGAGCAAGTGGGCAACCCGCTCGCAAGCGCGCAATTCTTTGCACAGGCTTCGGTCAATGTCATTGCGGACGTTCCGGTTGCCCCGCCGGCGGCCGGAACACCACCCGTTGAGATTGTGCCTCCGGTCGTTGCCGAACCGCCTGTCCTGGCGCAACGGAAACCGTGGTAGGGGTTGTGCCGGGACGGCAGGTCGTAGCTGCGCTCGGCAACGCGAAGGGGGTAGGTGCCGTAGTACCAACCACCGCCGCGGATGACACGGTTGGCCATGAGGTTCGCAGTGTTCGCGCAATTGTCGCATGCAGCTGGAACTGACGTGGTTCCGTAGTAGCCGTTTAGGTACCAGTCGAAAACCCACTCCCACATCGAGCCAGCAAGATCTGTATGGCCCCAACGAGCATTGCCCGCTGGTTGGTACGAACCCACCGCGACAAAAGGTGAACTGATGCAGCCCGTGCAGGTATCGAAATTCGCCAAGTTGCTGCTCGGCGCCGCGCTTCCCCAAGGATAGAGGTCATTGTCGCTGCCTCCTGCGGCTGCGTATTCCCATTCCGCTTCGGTCGGCAGGCGCCCGCCATCCCAGATGCAGAATGCGAATGCCATGTACCAGCTGACGCAGTTGATGGGATAGGCTTCGTAGCCTGCGGTAGAGTCGTCGTTCCAAGTATGGTAGCTTGGGTTGTAGCTGGCGTTGCACTTCAAGGCGGCTACCAATTCGGTCGAATCCGTGGGCAAGTCTTTGCTGCTTGTTGTCCAACTGCGGCCCCAACCCGTGTTCGCCGCGATTGGATGCGCGCCAGCGTTGTCCACGGGATTTTGTGGAACTGCCGTCGCATGCCACGCATCGTAGGCTGCCACGAATTTGCGGAACCGCCCTACCGTGACTTCGTACTTGTCCAAGGCATACGTTGCCACGATGGCGTTATGCTCAGGAACCTCGTCGGAACCGCCACCTGAGTAGTAGTCACTGGCGGTACTCACCTCGCTACGTCCCATTTTGAATGGCGTGGACGTTGTGTTGCCGGGCACCGTGAGTGAGGTGCAGCAGCTTTCACCTTGGCAGCAAAGCGCTGGCAAACCCTGGCAACTGGTGGGTCCTGTCGCAATTACGTCGCAGGTCGCGGTCGCGCCAGCGGTTGCAGACGCGCCACCCGACGCGGAAGCGCCCCCAGTTGCGGGGGTAGCACCGCCTGCGGACCCGCCCGCGATGATCCCACCGGCAGCCTCTCCTCCGGAACCGACCGATCCGCCGGCGGCCGCTCCTCCGTCCGAAACGACACCGCCCGCGCCGCCGACCTGCACTGTGCCCCCACCCTTGCCTAAAGATCCTCCACTGCCAGGTGCGGTTAACCCCGTTCCCCCGGAACGGCATGCCGAAACGCCGAATACCAGCGTAAGAAGACCGATGCGTGACAAACATGAACTCGGCAACATGATCTTCTCCCGGCAAGAAGGAGTGGGGCACCTTCAGCGGTGCGAGACTTCCTAGGCTATGCTAGTAAAGGGTGGTCTCCAGGTGGAAACAGGTCAAACAAGGGTCGAGGTTTTTCCGTAGCGGGCGGGCGGGCGGTTCCAGAGATTTTCCCGTTTCGGGTCCAGGGCTCTTTGCAACGTGGCCACCGAGGGAGCCTAGCCCTTTCGAACGGGGTTTTTCTGCGTCGGGGAACCCTCCCGCCGTAGGCCGCCACGCCCACCGACGCGCCACCCCGCCGGTTCCGTGAGGCGGATCTGACCGCGGGCAGAGCGTCCTCAGAGGTGCGTCCCGAGCATGCGGCGCAGTCTACCGCATCTGCACCCCGCCGAGGCGCCAGTCAGTTCAGCCAGTTCTCGCTGGCCTGCTCCCCACGACCCTCCACGCCTGGTAAGCCGGGCGGCGGGCGCGCGGGGTGAAGTTGGGGTACCTCGCTGGGCAGATGCATCGCGGTCAGAATCTTCTTTGCGGTGTCCTGGCTCTTGATGAGCGCGATCAGACGGAGCGGGGCCTTGCACTTCTTGCAGAGAATCTCGATCCCGAACACCCTTCGCAGAAGCTCAGACCACCGGATATACCTCGATGTCTTCTTGGCCTTGTCCGGCTCGGCCGGCGATGCCGGCGGCGCGGTGGAGGCGGGCACCACTTGATCGCGGAGACTGCCGACAGGACCTTGCTCGTCTTGTACGCATCGAGATCCTCGGTTGCTGAGAACACATCGCAGCCTGACGGCCGCA
>PMLB01000433.1 GCA_003158735.1 Myxococcales bacterium
GGCGACGGCATCAACGATGCGCCGGCCCTGCGCACCGCCGACGTGGGAATCTCGGTGGACTCCGCAGTCGACATCGCCAAGGAATCGGCCGATCTGGTGCTTCTGGAAAAGAGCCTGCTGGTGCTGGAAGACGGCATCCTGGAAGGTCGCAAGGTCTTCGCCAACATCCTCAAGTACATCCGCATGGGTGCCAGTTCCAGCTTCGGCAACATGTTTTCCGTGGTGGGCGCCAGCGCCTTTCTGCCCTACGTGCCCATGTCACCCATCCAGATCTTGAGCAACAACCTGCTCTACGACTTCTCGCAGGTACCCATCCCCACCGACGACGTGGACCCGGAACAGATCGCGCGGCCGCGTCCCTGGTCGATGAACGAAATCACGCGCTTCATCCTTTTTATCGGGCCGTGCAGCTCGATCTTCGACTACACCACCTACCTCATCATGCTCTACGTCTTCAAGGCGTGGGATCCCGGCCAGGCCCACCTGTTTCAGACCGGGTGGTTCGTCGAGTCGCTGCTCACGCAAACCCTCATTATCCACGTCATCCGCACCAACAAGATCCCGTTCCTGCAAAGCCGTGCCAGTTGGCCACTCACCGTCACCACGGTCTTGGTCATGGCTTTCGGCCTCTACCTTCCATTCTCGCCCGTTGCCGGCGCGCTGGGCTTCGTGGCCTTGCCGCGCATGTACTGGCTCTTTCTCCTGATGACACTAGCCTGCTATATGGTGCTCACGCAGGTGGTTAAGGGCTGGCTGCTGAAGAAGGCCTGGGCATGACTACATTTCTTGAGGCTAGGCCTTGCGGCGCATAGCCTAGGTGCAGGATTCTGATGGTGGCATCGCTGCCCACACTCTTTGGACGCTACCGGCTCATCCAGAACCTTGGATCGGGCGACAGCGTTTTTCTTGCCATTGCACTTGGCCCAGGCGGGGAGTGCGTGGTCAGACGGCCGCCCTTCGAACTGCGTAGCGACTCCGAGTTCCTGTCCCGTTTCCGTCGTGCGGCCCACCTCTCGCGGCGCTTGGCCCATGATGGGTTGGTGGCCGTCCACGACGTGGGCGAGGTGGACGGCGAGCCCTATCTGGCTGAAGAATTCTTTGAGGGCCACGACTTGGCCGAGATGTCGAGACGTTGCGTGACCGAGACGCGACGAGTTTCGGTCATCTCTGCGCTACATGTCGCCTGCGCGATCAGCCGCGCGCTGGGTTTTCTGCACGAGTTCGAGGGACTGGGCCTGGTGCACCGCAAGTTGCAGCCAGCCCGGGTGCGGCTGGACTACCAGGGTGGGGTGAAGTTGCTCGATCTTGCCTCTGGCTGCCTGGCCGGTGCCGATGGCGCGCCTGGGCCAGCATTCATGGGCGAGGAACTGCGCTATCTGGCGCCGGAGCAACTGGGGAACGGTCCAGTCGATCGGCGGGCCGACATCTACGCCCTCGGGGTGGTTCTCTGGGAGACCCTGGCCGGATGTCCCTTCCTTTCGAACATCGAAGGCGGCCAGGCCGGACTGGCGCGCGCCACACGCGAACAATTGATCGAACGAATTCGTGTGCATCGGCCGCCGTCGCCTTCGCTCTTCAATCCCGAGGTTAAGGCCGAGCTGGACGCCGTGGTGATGCGAGCCGTGGCCAAGGCGCCCGAGCAGCGCTTCGCATCGGCGGGCGAGTTCGAGCGCGCCTTGTTGCCCATGGCCAGCGAGTCCGGTCGAGACGCCGTGGCTCGCCTACTCAATCGCTTGTTCGACGCCAGCCGGGAGCGCGAGCAGCGGGCGGCCCTGCTGGCCGCGGCTGCCGGGCACGAGTCTCCCGCGGGTCGCGCGCAGCCACCCACGGGGCTCAGCCTGCTGGAATCGTCGGTCGTGGGCTTGCGCAACGTCAGGGCGTCGGGGCTGAGCCCGTCCGCGGCACCCGTCACGGCCAGCCCCGCGGCAGAGGGAAAGCCGGCTGTCCTATCGCTGTCGCGCACCACCCTGGTGTCTCGTAACTCTCGGTGGCTTCGCCGTTTCTTCCTGATCTTCGGCGCGGCCTTGCTAGCGGCCATCGTCTTCAACATCTACATGACCCGACGTTTGGACGCCGAGGCCACGACCGGCAAGGCACAGGAGCCGCTCGCGAGCCGAGCGCCCTCGGCGTCCGACCTGGCCCGGCTGGCACAGGCCTCACCCGTCAGGATCGCCAGCTCGGCGCTGGCTGTGACCACGGCGACGGGGCTGTCGTCCGGCGAGCTTGCCGCCGCACGTCCGCCCCGAGGCGCTGAGCCGTCCGTAGCGCCGCCGCCACCCTCCAGGCCCTACCGGCCAGCGGCCGCGCTCCCGGCTGCCAGCGTCGCGGCAGCAGAGACCACGGCCGGTTCTGCAGCCGAGCTGCCCTCCGACAAGACGCGACCACGAGCTAGCGCAGAAGGCAAGAAGGCCATGGCGGAGGCACGCGCCGCCTTTGAACGCGACGATTTCTCGCGCGCGATTCTGCAGGGGCGGGCGGCGCTGGCAGCCGGCGAAGGGGGTGCTCACGCCATCTTGGGGGCCGCCTATTTCAAGGTCGGCCGGTTCGAGGATGCCGTGCGGGAGTATGGCGAGGCTTTGCGCTTGGAACCTAGCAACCCTGCCCTGGCCAGGCGCGTGGAGATCGCCCGCAGAGCGGCCGGCCGCCGTGCCGAGGGCGCGTCGCCGTAGTATGTTTTGCTCGTAGTCATGGCCCTCGTCACCTCGTCCGTGGTGGTTGTGTCAGGATCTCATCCTGATGCGGAGGCGCTTGACCGGCAGGTGGCCGAGCTGCGGCTGCGCTTCCCGCGCGCCATCATCGATCGCTATCTCGACCGAGTGCCATCGGCCGCGCAGGGCGCCTTCATCGCGCCCGGCGCCTCGGTGGTGGCCGATGTCCGCTTGGGCGCAGGCGTGTCGGTCTGGTACGGCGCCGTTCTGCGCGGCGATATCGCGCCCGTCATCATCGGGGATCGCAGCAACGTGCAGGATGGAACCGTCATTCACGTAGCGGACGACGGCCCCTGCCTGGTGGGTGCCGACGTGGTGGTTGGTCATCGGGCCATGCTGCACGCCTGCCGGGTCGAGGATGCGTGTCTCATCGGCATGCAGGCCACGGTCCTCGACGACGCGGTCATCGGATTCGGTTCCATCGTGGGCGCAGGCGCGGTGGTCACCCCGCGCACCATCATTCCGCCGCACAGTCTCGTGCTCGGCATGCCAGCCAAGGTCGTGCGCCCGCTCGACGAAAAAGCGGCCGACGAGCACCGCGCGCTGGCTGGCAAGTACACCCGCATCACCGAGAACTACTTGCGCGACAGTTTGCGACGTGGCTAGCTAGCCCACCATGGAAATCGGCCCTCTCCGCGATCGCATCGAGAAGTTGGCAAGCCGCTTGGAGATTCTCCGGGGGCATCTTTGACATCGACGGCAAACGTTCCCGCATAGCCGAGCTTGATGGCGAGGCGTCGCAACCCAATTTCTGGAACGCGAACGAGCAGGCGCAGACGCTGCTGCGTGAACAGGCGCGTCTCAAGGAAGCCGTGGACGGATTCGACGGGCAGGTGCGTGCCCTCGAGGACGCACGGGTTCTGGTGGACTTGGCCGACGAAGCCAAGGACGAGCCTACGGCCGCCGAGGCCGCAAGCGTGCTTGCGCGCATCGAGGACGCCGTGGGCAAGATGGAGTTCGCCCGCATGCTCTCCGGTCCCTACGACCGTCAGGGCGCCATCGTGAGCATCAATCCCGGCGCGGGCGGCACCGAGTCGCAGGACTGGGCCGAGATGCTGCAGCGGATGTACACGCGCTGGGCGGCCCGCCGGGGCTACAAGTCCGAGATCCTGGACCAGCAACCGGGCGACGAGGCGGGCATCAAGAGCGTCACTCTGGGTGTGCAGGGCGAGTGGGCCTATGGCTACCTGCGCGCCGAAGCGGGCGTGCATCGCCTGGTGCGCATCTCGCCCTTTGACGCTCAGGCGCGTCGGCACACCTCATTTGCCAGCGTGTTCGTGTACCCCGACATCGACGAGACGGTGAGGGTCGACATCGACGAGAAAGACCTGCGCGTGGAAACCATGCGCTCGGGCGGGGCCGGGGGCCAGCACGTGAACAAGACCGAGTCCGCCATTCGCATCACGCACGTTCCCACCGGCATTGCGGTGCACTGCCAGCAAGAGCGATCCCAGCACAAGAACCGCTCCACCGCCATGCGCATCCTGCGTTCCAAGCTCATCGAGGTCGAGCAGAAGAAGATGGACGAGAAGATGGGCGGCATCCACGCGCAGAAGAAGGCGATCGAATGGGGCAGCCAGATTCGCTCGTATGTTCTGGCGCCCTATCGGCTGGCGTCCGACCACCGCACCGGCCTGAAAGTGGGCAACGTGGATGCGGTTTTGGATGGCGATCTCGATCAATTCATGGTCGCGTTGCTGCTGCAGATGGCCGGCGATCCTTCAGCACGGCCTGTGCCCAAGCCGGACGACGATGACCTAGATGAGAAGCTTCACTAGATACGCAAGGGTGAACCATGTCTGACGAACGCGAATTGATGGCCGAACGGGAGCGCAAGGTCGCCGAACTGCGCGCGGCTGGCCACAATCCCTACGCCAACGGCTTTCGTCGGGGATCTACGGCGCGCGACATTCACAAGTGGTTCGAAGATGGGGCAGACCCCAAACATTCTCCTCAGGGCACGGAAGAGAATGGCCGCGTGTCGCTGGCCGGTCGCATTGTCGCGATTCGCAGCTTTGGCAAGGCGGCCTTTGCCAAGCTTCGCGATCGCACCGGCGAGATCCAGGTCTGGGTCAAGCTGGATGTGGTGGGCGAGCCGGTGTTCGCCCTGTGGAAGCTGGTCGAGCGCGGCGATTTCGTCGGCGTGGAAGGGCCGGCGAGCCTGTTGACCAAGACCAAGGCTGGCGAGGACACCGTGGTCGTCGACCGCGTGCACATTCTGACCAAGGCGACGCGTCCCTTGCCCGAAAAGTGGCACGGCCTGCAGGACATGGAGATTCGCTACCGGCAACGCTACGTGGATCTGGTAGCCAATCCCGAGGTGTTCGAGGTGTTTCGCAAGCGCACCCAGATCGTGCGCCACCTGCGGCGTTTTCTCGACGAGCGCGACTTCATCGAGGTGGAAACCCCGATGATGCACACCGTGCTGGGCGGGGCGGCGGCACGGCCTTTTCGCACGCACCACAACGCGCTGGCTCTCGACCTCACCATGCGCATCGCGCCCGAACTGCACCTCAAGCGCTTGGTGGTGGGCGGATTCGAGCGGGTCTACGAAATCGGGCGCAACTTCCGCAACGAGGGGTTGTCGCGCCAGCACAATCCCGAATTCACCATGCTGGAGTTCTATCAAGCCTACGCGACCTACCAGGATTTGATGGAGTTGACCCAGCAGCTCTTGAGCGAGTTGGCACGTGAGATCTGTGGCGGCACGCGCATCACCTATCAGGGCCAGACTGTCGACTTGGGCCAGTGGGAACGCATACCCATGAAGGACGCCATCGTCGCGGCCGTGCTCGCCGGCAAGCTCCCCAAGGGACTGGAACGTCCCATGCTCGACGACGAGGCGGCCCTCCTGCGCTGGGTGGCTGGCTCAGGCGTGCTCGATCGCAAGGATGAACTTTCCGCGGTGTTGCCCAAGTGCGAGACGCACGGCCACCGGGTCGGCGCGCTCTTCGACTACGCAGGCGAGCAGGCACTGCCGCAGGATCGTCCCGTGTTCGTGACCGACTATCCCGCGGAAACCTCACCGCTCTCGCGACGCAACGACGCAGATCCGGGCAAGGTCGATCGCTTCGAGCTGTTCATCGTGGGGCGCGAGCACGCCAACGCATTTTCCGAGCTGAATGATCCGGTTGACCAGCGCGCGCGCTTCCAGCGTCAGGTCGAGGCCAGGGCGCGCGGAGCTGAAGAAACCATGGACTACGACGAAGACTACTGCCGCGCGCTCGAGTATGGCCTGCCACCAACTGCGGGCGAAGGCATCGGGGTCGATCGCCTGGTCATGCTGCTCACCGACCAACCCTCCATCCGCGACGTCATTCTGTTTCCGCTCATGAGGCCGGAATGAGTGAAAAGACTCGCACCGGTTTCGAGTGGTTCGTGGCCTGGCGCCACCTGCGCGATCCTGAGCGCCGCTCGCGCCGCGCTTTGTATGTCGGCCTCGCCATCCTGCTGCTCGCCGTCCTCGACCTGGCCGCGCTCAAGCTGTTCGGCCGGCCTACGCGCGCTACTTCGGGCTTGCTGACCCTGCCGCCGTCGGTGGTCTTCGAACGCCTGTGGATGGGAGGTGCGGTCGGTGTGATTGCGGGCGCGGTGCTCACCTTCATGGGTGTGTTGTTTGCCTCGTTCACCGTGTTCACGGCCATCTCGATTTTCGGCGTGTTCTTGGGCACGGCCGCGCCCATCCTGGCCCTGTCCGTGATGTCTGGTTTCGAGATGGATCTCAAAACCAAGATCCGCGGAGCCAAGGCCGATGTCGTGATCACCACCGCGGACGATCAGCCTTTCCTCGACTGGCGCCAGGTGCGCGAAACCGTCTTGCACCAGCCCGGGGTGGTGGGGGCCACCCCCTATCTGGAGGCCGAGGTCATGATTCGGGCCGGGGCAGCTCCCGCGGGAATCATGCTGCGCGGGATCGATCCGGAAACCGCGCGCTCGGTGCTGGACCTGGGCCGCACATTGCGCGAGGGCAGCGTGGATGATTTGCAGCACCCCGAGCGGGTGGCCGACGACCCGTTTGCCCGCGAGGCCGGGGAACAGGCAGCCGGCGACGACGAGCCACCTCCTCACGGGGCCAAGCGAGCGCCCGCCGTCGCGGTGGCCGCGGGCGAGATCCTGCCGTCGATCCTGTTGGGCGAGGAGCTTTTCGCGCGCACCCTGCGCGTGTTTCGCGGCAGCCACGTCGATGTCGTCTGCCCCTTGTGCAAGATGGGTCCCTCGGGCCCCATGCCCGGCCTGAAGGTGTTTCGTGCCGCGGGACACTTTTACAGTGGGATGTACGAGTACGACTCCAAGCTGGCCTACATGGCGCTGGACGAGGCGCAGAAGTTCCTGGGCGAGCCCGGCGAAGTCACCGGCATTGATCTGCGCACCGGTAGTCCCGAGGCCGCTCCTGCGGTCGCGACCGCGGTGCAGGCCACCCTGGGGAATCGCTACGAAGTTCGTTCGTGGGAGGATCTCAACCGGGGACTGTTCATGGCCCTGCGTCTGGAAAAAATCGCCATGTTCGTGGTGATGACTTTCATCGCGCTCGTGGCATCCTTTTCCATCATTTCGACCCTCATCATGATGGCCACCCAGAAAGCGCGCGAGGTTGCCATTCTCAAGGCCATGGGTGCTGCCGGCGGTGCCATCCGACGCGTGTTCATCGCGGAAGGTGTGTACATCGGCTTGATCGGCCTAGCGGTCGGCGTGCCCACCGGCGTGATCGGTTGCAAGTTGATCGAGAAGTACGGCCTGCCCCTACCCACGGACGTCTACTACATCAGCAAATTACCGGTGGTGATGCGGCCGACCGAAATCCTGGTGCTGGCGGCGTCGGCTATGGCCCTGTGTTTTCTGGCCACGGTGTATCCTGCGCTGCTGGCGTCACGGATGCGTCCGGTCGACGGATTGAGGTACGAGTGAGCGCATTGACACCGCCTCAGCCGGTCGCTACGGTGCCAGTCCCGATGGAAAACCGGAAAGCCGGCGCTGCACAAGCGCGGTCCGATGCAACAACCGCCCCTGGCGGCGCGCGCGTGCTCGTGCGCGACCTGTGGAAGGTATTCGAGCACGGCGGTCGTTCGATCGAAGTCCTGCGCGGAATCAACCTCGACCTCCAGCCGGGCGCGCTGGTGTCGGTGGTGGGTGCGTCAGGGGTGGGCAAGTCGACCCTGCTGCATCTCCTCGGCACGCTCGATTCGCCGACGTCCGGCCAGATCCTGTTCGACGGTGTGAACGTCACGGATATGTCCTCGGCCAAGCTGGCCTCCTTCCGCAACCGCGAGATCGGGTTCGTCTTCCAGTTCCACCATCTTCTGCCCGAGTTCACCGCGTTGGAAAACGTCATGATGCCCGGCCTCATCGCGCGCCAGGCGCGCCAAGAGTGCCGCGAGCGCGCCGAGGCCATCTTGCTGCGTGTGGGCCTGCAGGATCGGCTGCGCCACCGGCCCGGGGAGCTGTCCGGTGGCGAGCAGCAGCGCGTGGCTCTGGCGCGTGCGCTCTCGCTCTCTCCGCGCCTGCTGCTCGGGGACGAGCCCACCGGCAACCTGGACACCAAGACCGGACGTGGTATCCACGATTTGTTTTTCGAGTTGAACCGCGAATTGGGAATGACCCTTCTTCTCGTGACCCACAATGACGAGCTTGCGGGCCGGGCGTTCCGCAAGTTGCGCATGGTCGACGGTCGTATCCAGGAGGAGGGGTGAGTCCATCGCATTTGGCGGTGGCGGACGGCTTGCGGCACGCGGGTCGCGGCTCGCGAGGGCGTGAGCGTGAGCGAGTTCGTGGGAGTTGGGCGGCCGGCGGAATGCGGTCCGGGCACCGCGCGCCGCTCACCCCTGGGGGGGTTCGGGACGGACAGCCCACCCTTCCCACTCCTCGCGCTTCGCGCTCGCCCGTCACCCTCACGGGAGCCGCTCACGCTACCCGCAGTACGCGCACCGCTCACGCTACCGCTCACCCCACAGGGGCTTCGGGACGGACAACCCACCCCGCCCCCCCCTCGCGCTTCGCGCTTGCCCGTCGCGCTCACGCGCGCCGGCCTATCGGGTTGCTCGGCGTCCTCTGCGTCTGCGCGGCGTTCGCGTCCAGTCCGGCCTTCGCTCAGGATGAGGACGCGTCGCAGGCGCCGCGCCTACGGGCGCCTTCGCTGTCGATGGAGCCCGAGGCCAAGGCGGCGGCGCCGGTCAGGGTCCCCAGTTTGAAGGTGGTGCGCCTCCAGTTCCGGGGCAACCGCAAAGTCGAAGACGATGCCATCCGTGTCAACCTGCACACGCTGCCCGGCTCGTTGCTCAACAAGGACATCCTGCAAGAGGATGTGCGCGCCATCTGGAAGATGAGCTACTTCGAGGACGTGCAGGTCGAGAGCACCGACACCGCAGCGGGCATGGTCGTGACCTTCGTGCTCAAGGAGAAGCCCGCCCTCCGCAAGATCTACGTATCGGGCTACGAGGAAGTCGGGCTCTCCAAGATCAACGAAGTCCTCGACATCAAGAAGGAACAGATCCTCGACCTGGCCAAGATCAAGAAGAACGTGGAGAAGATCCGCGAACTCTACCTGCAGCGCGGCTTCTACATGGCGGACGTGGACTACGAGTTGCGCCGCGACAGCCCCGGAGAGGTGGACGTGTACTTCCACGTGCACGAGAACAGCAAGGTGGAAGTGCGCCGGGTCAACTTTACCGGCAACCAGCACGTGACCGATCAGGAACTGCGCGACGTCATGCTCACCCAGGCCGGCGATCTCTTCTCGGCCCTGACCTCGTCGGGCACCTACCGCGAGGACGTTTTCCAGCGCGACCTGACGCTGATTCAAGGTTACTACTTCGACCGCGGCTACATCAGCGTCAAGGTTGCGGAGCCGCGCCTGGAACTCTCCGCCGACAAGCGCTCGCTCTACATCAGCATCGCCATCGACGAGGGCGAGCAGTACCGCATTGGCAGCATCGAGATGAAGGGCGACCTCCTGGAAAAGTCCGAGGTGCTCCTGTCGCGGCTGCAGGTCAAGCCGGGCGAAATCTTCAATCGCTCCAAGGTGGCGCAGGATGTTCAGTCCATTGCCGACTTCTACAAGGATAAGGGCTATGCCTATGTAAACTCGACCCCCGAGACCACCGTCAACGAGAAGCAGCAGACGGTGAGTCTGTTCTTCGACATCCAGAAGGGCTCGGAGGTCACCTTCGAACGCATCAACATCCACGGCAACTCCAAGACTCGTGACAAGGTCATTCGACGCGAGCTGCGTATCTACGAGGGTGAGCGCTTCAGCCAGTCCCTCTTGGACCTTTCCAAGCGCCGGGTCAATTCCTTGGGGTATTTCGAGAAGGTGGAAACCAGCACCAAACGTGGCTCGGGCGACGACACCATGGAGGTCAGCGTGGACGTGGCCGAGCGGCAGACCGGCGCTTTCCAGATCGGCGCGGGTTTCTCCTCGGTCGAGTCCTTCATCGCGCAGGCGCAGATCTCGCAAAACAATCTCTTGGGCCGGGGCCAGTCGCTGGTGCTGCAGGCCCAGATGTCGTCCCTGCGGCAGCTCTTCATGCTGCAGTTCGATGAGCCGTATTTCTTGGACACCAACTGGCACTTCGGCTTCAACCTGTTCGACCAACAGCGCTACTACCTCGGGTTCACGCGCCAGTCGAAGGGCGGCAGCCTGACCTGGGGCTACATGCTGACCGACAGCATACGCATGTTCCTCACCTACACTTTGCAGGACATTTCGGTCACCACCGGAGGCCGCAGCAACCTGTTCAGTGGCGGCCAGCGTAGTCCCTTGCCACCAGGGTCGCTGGCTAACCTCCTGCACGCCGGCTTGGTTTCATCAGTCCGTGTCTCGCTGTCGCACGACACGCGCAACGACCGCATGTTTCCGCGCAGCGGCTGGTACAACACGATCTCGGCTGAGTTTGCCGAGCCGGCCTTCCTTTCGGAGGCGCAGTTCTCGCGGTTTGAAGGCACCGCACGCTACTTCTATCCGCTGTGGGGGCCGCTGGTGCTGCGCTTGAAAGGCGACCTCGGCGCGGTGGTCAGCCGCGAGCCGCAAGGGGTGCCCATCTTCGAGCGCTACTTCGTGGGCGGCATCTACGATGTGCGCGGCTTCCAGTTGGCTTCGTTGGGGCCGCAGATCCACATTGCGCAGTCGCCCGACGCACCCCTGCGTTCCTTTGCGATAGGCGGGAACATGCAGGTGGTGGGCAAGGTCGAGCTCGAAATGCCTATCTTCGAGAAGCTCAACATCCGCGCCGTGGTGTTCAGCGACGTGGGCAACGCGTACAACTTGGAACGTCAGTACTGCGGGCAGAGGCTCGCTTCTGCCGACATCTCCGTGGATCCCTGCAAGGCCGTATTTCCGCTCAACAGCCTGCGTTCAAGTTGGGGGTTCGGGTTGCGCTGGTTCTCGCCCATCGGGCCGTTGCGCTTCGAATGGGGCTTCCCCTACAAGCCGCTGCCGGGAGAGGATTCGGTGGTTTTCGAGTTTACGATTGGGAACGATTTGTAGGGGTGGCCCCGTGCTCTGGGGCGTGATATCCCTGGGTTTTCCTGTGAACCAAATGGAGATGAAGCGCATGATACGTTCTACCCTAGTCGGATTGGTGATCGCGGCCGCCCTGATTCGGCCTGCGCGGGCCGAAGAAGTGAAGCTTGGCTTCGTCGACATGCAGCGCGCGCTCATCGAGACCGAGGATGGCCGCAAGGCCCATGCCTCGCTCAAGAAGGCTTTCGATCAGAAGCAGAAGGAACTCGACGAGCAGCAGGACGACCTCAAGAAGGCCCTCGAAGACCTGAACAAGAAGCGCACCTTGCTGCCGGCCGAAACCGTCCGCCAGAAGGAGGCCGAGCTGCAGGAACGGATGGGCAAGCTCCAGCAAACCTACATGCGCCACCAGCAGGACCTGGGTGAAAAGGAACGAGAGGCGACCCAGCCCATCGTCGAGCGTTTGCAGCGGATCATCACCAAGATCGCTGCGGCCGAGAACTTCACCATGATTTTCCAGAGGGAAGCCCTGGTGTTCTTCAGGCCCCATCTGGACCTGACCAACGAGGTTATCCGGCGCTTCAACTCGGGCGAGGAGAAGGGGAGCGCGCCCGCGTCCACTGGCAGCAAGCCCGCGTCCGGCAAGAAGAAGTAGCGGGGGCCATGGAGCTCGATACGCGCGCTATCGAAGCCATCCTGCCGCACCGAGCGCCCTTTCTCATGATCGACCACGTCGAGCTGGTCGAGGCTGATCGTATTGTCGCGCGTAAGACAGTGGCTGCGGACGAGCTGTTTCTCCAGGGCCATTTCCCCGGCTACCCCATCATGCCCGGCGTGCTCATCATCGAGGCCATGGCTCAGGCAGGGGCGGTGTTGGCGGCTCGCCAGTCCACTTTTGATCCAGCCCACCAGATCATGGTCTTCATGTCCATCGACAAGGCGAAGTTTCGCAAACCGGTGTTTCCCGGCGACGTCTTGAAGCTGGAAGTGGTTCCCCTGCGCAGGGGAACCGCTGTGTGGAAGATGCGTGGCGAAGCGAAGGTTGGCGAGGTGGTGGTCGCTGAGGCGGAGTTTCTCGCCGGCATCCGGCCCCGCAGCGACGTGGCGCCATGAACTCACCGGACATCGGGCTACGTCGCCCGTGGCTGCCCGGCAACGCGCGGCCGGTCCGTAGTCCGCCAAGAGCCGCCGGAGGCCGTGGTCGTGGCCGTGGCCGTATCCGTGGCCGAATGAGCACCGTCATTGCCCTGCTCGCTGCTCTGGCTGGCCTCTCCTGTCGGCGGGCGCCGCATTTCGTGCGCGGGGACGCGGCGGCCGTCGTGGTCATGCAGCGGCCGAGGGACGCAGGGGGATCGCCGCCGGCCGCGGAACATGAACCCAACAACACGCCAGCCCAGGCCCAAGAGCTGGCATGGACCGGTACGCCCCCTGCTGCGGTGGTCAAGGGGAACATTGAGCGCAGCAACGCTGGCAAGGCCGGGGACGTGGACGTCTTCAAGGTCGTCGTTCCGGGCCAGCGGATGGTCGTCTCCTCTGATGCGGGCCAGGCTGCCGACCGGCTGGTTGCCGCCGAGCGCTTGTCCGTGGTCATCAGCCCTGAGGCGGGACTCGCGCTGGCCCTCGATCTTCTCGACCAGGCGCTGCGGCCCATGAAGACAGTGGCGGCCGGGCCGGGCGAGACCGTTGGGCTGCCGAACATGGCAGTGCTGCCGGGTTGCACCTATTACTTGCGCGCCAGAGCGGCGCCAGCGCCACCCAACAAAAAGGGTCAGGGCGCCGCGGATGCGGGCGTGTATTCGGGCAGTTCCTACCAAATGACGGTGCTGCTGCTTGACTTCGAAGTTGCCGATGAGCGCGAGCCCAACGATCGGGCGGAATCGGCCGGCGATCTGTTGTGGCAGGGCCGAAGCGCGCTTGCGTCCGGGCTCTACGGCTGGCGTCGCGATGAAGACTGGTACCGGCTGTCGTTCGACGCCATGGAACCAGGGTGGGTTCTGAACCTGGACCTTGAGGGCGTGGAAGATGTGGCCGCCGGTCTGGCCGTCAACGATTCAGCAGGCAGGAAGATCGTGGCGGTGAGGGGCCGCAAAGGCGAGAAGCTGACTTTGCGCAACCTCGTGCTGCCGAGCGTGGCACCTGACGCTGGTGCACCCGCTGTAGCAGGCCGATGCTGGTACGTGGTCGTGCGCGCGGAGAGCGGGCTTGATCGCGAGCATCGCTACGTTCTGCGCGCAGAGGCTGTGCTGCCCGAGGCCCGAGGCGGCTTCGAGACCGAGCCCAACGACGATGCGGTCCATGCGTCGTTGCTGGTCGAGGGCACGACCACGGGCTATCTGTCCGTGGGCGACGTGGATGTCTTTCGCTACCTTGCGGCCGAGCCGCGCGAGCTGGACATCGAAGTCAGCCCGCCGTCCAGGGTGAGGGTCAAGGTCGAAGTCATCAGAGAGCGCGACGGGCAAGTCCTGGCCGAATCGCTTGCTGGCAAAGCGCGCCAAACCGTGCACATCATCGGGTTCTCGGCTCCGGTCGAACCGCTCCTGGTGCGGCTGTCCCAGGGCAAGCACGACGGCAACGCCAGTGAGCCCTATCTGCTGAAAGTGGCCAGCCGGCCGCTGCGGCGAGATGCAGGAAGACGAGACTAGAGATCCTTCCCCGCTCTGATATGGGAATCCTGAAAGGGTTAGCTCCGCCCTTCGCCCCCCACCCGCCACCTCCTCCCCGCTCGCTTTGCTCGGCCTCGCCATGCCCTTCGGCCCCGCACCCGCCACACCCGCCCCGCTCGCTTCGCTCGGCNNCCGTCCCGAAGGCCGGCGGGCTCCCCACGCGACTAGCGCGTTCAAGAGCCGGGGAGGGTCGGAATCGAAAAGACCTGAGGTCTTCGGTTCAGAACCACGACACCTGTGTCAGGGATTGGCCCGGCCCATCCTCTTTGCTGCAGGCAGGCCAATATCCGGCTTGGGCACGCAACCTGTCGATCCTACGGCGCTTATCGCAGCCAGGATCCGCTTTCTTGACTGACAGGCGGCGATGTTGCAAGCCATAGAAGAAGGACATCCCATGCTCGAGCCCTGGATCATAGACGAGATCCGACGTCGCGAAGAGGAAGAACGCCGTCGCGGCGAGCGGCCGCAGCTTGAGTTGCCCCTCCCGGAGAAGTCCGATGACAGGCCGGGAAGCGACGCGGGCGACGACGAGGGGCACGATTCCGGGACCAAGCGGGGCGTAGTCATAATCGCAATGTAGTGCTTCGATTGACCGACGGCCGACGATTGACTGCGGAACCCTGGAAGGGTTCCGCACCTCCCGCGACGGGCTTCGGCGAGCAAAGCTCGCCTGCGCTCACGCGATCCGACCCGCTGACTGTGCCGTCGCTGCGCTCCGGCGCTCACATACGGGTGTATGCTCCGNNCTCCGCTCCGGTGCTCGCGCCGACGAAGGCGCGGCGAAGCCGCGGGGGCAGGTGGCAGGGTGGGTAGGTCCGAGTGCCCGAAGGGCCTTCGTCATCGGGCCGGCGAAGGCGCGGCGAAGCCGCGGGGGTAGGCGGTGGGGTGGGCAGGTCCGAGTGCCCGAAGGGCCTTGTCGGCCGGTTCTTGAAGGCGGATTGATGCTGCATACGTAGCGGGGCGGGTTCGCGATTCGCGGATCACTCGATTTTTTGCATTCCCCGCCAAACCCCTTATCAAGGTGTGATGGACCTTGAGCAAGAGGGCAAGAAGCGGGATTTTCTGGTTCGGGGTTTTGTGGGCCGCGTAGAGGAGCGCCGCGCGCTCGATGCTGCCCTTGGTCGAGCAATCCGATCCGATGCGCCGCAGTTCGTAACGGTCATCGGCGAAAACGGGTTGGGAAAGACGAGGCTCGTCCAGGAATGGGTCAAGCAGGTGGAAGAAGCCGGGGAATTCCGCGTTTTTCTTGCCAGCGGCAAGCCGCCCGCAGACAGCCAAGCGGCACCGTTCATGATGCTCGCTGCCTTGCTGCGCAAGCGATTTGGAATCACGGCGAAGATGGACGACGTGACGGCTCAGGCCGCATTTCGCGCCGAGTTGCAATCTGTCTTCGGGGATCGCCGCGTGTCCGAAGTCGCGGGCCTGATGGGCCAGTTCTTGGGCTTCGAGATGCCGGAAAGCCCGCTCGCCCAGTCGCTGGCCATGCGGCCCGAGCGGCAGCTCGACATGGCGCGCGCCATTCTGGGACGATTCTTGGAAGAAGATGCGCGCAAACACCCCCTGGCCTTGGTGGTTGACGACGTCCACCTGGCTGACGATGCATCGCTGGACGTGCTGCAATGTCTGTCTGCCGAGCTGGGTGAAGCGGCCATTGTCGTCGTGGCCACGGCCCGGCCCGAGTTGTTCGTGCGTCGGCCGGAGTGGATGAAGCAAGAAGGCAGCCACGCGCGCATCGACTTGAAGCCGCTGGGGCCGCTTGAGATGGACGTGTTCATCAAGGGCGCGCTCGGCGCACAGGAGCTGGCGCCGGGGTTGGCGGAACGGGCAGCCATCGAGTCCGGCGGCAATCCTTTCCTGCTCGAGCAACTCCTCGGCGTGTATCACGAGCACGGCATTCTGGTCGCGGCCACGGCCAGTTCGTGGCTGTTCGACACGGAGCGCGCCGACCAGGAACCCCTCGCGCTCGGACCTGAAGCGGCAGCCCAGGCGCGCGTGGTCACGCTGTCGTCTGCCGAGCGAGAGCTGCTCGGGCGTGCGGTGGCCATGGGGCCGATGTTCTGGGCCGGAGGCGTGGTGGCATTGGGACGCATCGGTGCCGATCCCTGGGATTCGACCATCGTGTTTGCTCCGGATCCATCCATCGAACAGACCAAGCATCTGGCGGTGTCGTTGCAGGAACGAGGCTTCGTCCACCCATCCCTTGAAGAGATCTTGGACTGCGGTGAGACCGCGTGGGCCTTGACCGAGCCGGCGCTGCGCGCCTTGGTCGAAGCCGCGGTTGACCCTCGGACGTTGGCCGAGCGCCGGCGCTTCGCGGCCCAGTGGATCGAAGCCAGATTGGGCGCCTCGCCATCGAGTGAGCAACACGAGTACGTGGCGGCGCTCTATGCCGAGGGTGGTGACGACCGCAGGGCCGCGTTGGCCTATTTGGCAGCCGGGGATCTGGCGGGCCAGCGTCGGCGCTACGAGCGCGCGCGGGCCTTGTATCTGCAGGGCGTCCGCCTGCTCGCGGCGGACGATGCCATGCTCAAGATCGACGCGTGTCACAAACTGGGCGACGCGGCGGCGCGGCTCGGTCGCAGCCGCGAGGCGCTGGCCCACTTCGCCGAGATGCTCAGGGTGGCGTGGCGACTGGATTTGCCCGCCAAAGGCGGAGCGGCGCATTCGCGCATCGGGCGCATCCATCGCTCGCTGGGCGACTATCGACTGGCGCTGCAGCACCTGGACATGGCGCACTTGCTTTTCGATCTGGCGGGCGACCGGCCCGGCGTGGCGGCCAGCCTGGACGACATCGGCCGGGTCAACTACCTCATCGGGAGACCGGATGAGGCCATCCGCTGCCACCAAGCCGCGCTGGCAATCCGCGAGGAACTTCACGATCAGCGCGGCAAGGCGCTCACGCTGTCCTGGCTGGGGCTGGTCGAGGCGCACATAGGCGAGCTGGGCCGGGCGCAACAGAGCTTCCAGGAGGCGCTTCTTATCAGCAAGACCACGCGCGACCCACATGGCGTGGTTTTTTCACTGCTCGACCTGGGAAGCTTGGCGCGCGAGGCAGGGCACCCGGGGCTGGCGCAGAACCTGTTGGAGCAGGCGCGCGCAGTGGCTCGCGAAATGGGCGAGTGTTTGAATGAGTGCCACGTGGCCCTGCAAATCGGCGAGTGCCATCTGGCGTTGGGCCAGGTAGCCGAGGCCGAGGCCGAGCTGAAAGCGGCGCGGGACGTCGCACGCAAGTTCGGGGCGCGGCGACTTTGCGCCGAGGCCGACCGCGGGCTGGCCGAGATCTGCCTGGCCCGCGAAGACCATGTGGGCGCGCGCGAGCACGCCAGCCGGGCCGCGGCCGAGGGTGAGAAACTGGGAGCGGGGCCACTGGTGGGCGCAGCCCTGCGCGTGCTGGCCACCGCGCTTTCGCACGGCGCGTCTGGCGAGTCGGAACGTGGCGGTCCGCGCGAGGTTTTCGATCGGGCTGTGGAGGTTCTAGGGGAATCGCGCGCAGAACTGGAGCTGGGCCGCGCATTCACTGCCTATGCCGAGTACGAGGAGCGCACGGGCAGGGGTGCCAACGCGGGTGACCTGCGCGAACGAGCGCGCGCCATCCGCAGGCGGGCAATTCACGGGGAAGCCGCCAGCCTCGCAGAAGCCTAGGGGCCACTTGCGGTCGCCACCGGTGGTCAGGCCCGGCTCCGCCTCGGATGCCAGTGAAGAAAAGTCTTGTGCTGGTTGCGTGAGCCGGCTCACAATATGAGCTGATCTACGTTCAGACATCACTAACTTCGCTGGGAGTAACGACTCACAATGCGCAGCCATGTGGCCCTCGCTTGGGCAGTTTCCCTGCTGTGGATGGGAGCCTGCGTTAATGTGGACAAGCCCGGCAAAGTGGCCAAGTGCGAGCAGCCCGGCAGCAACTGCGTACCTGACGCCGCCGCCGTTCCGGAAGTCCAAGATGCTGACGAAGACGGTGACCTGGACAAAGATGGCGCCACCGATGCACCGGCCGTGCCGATCCGTGACGCGGCCAAAGACGGAGCATCCGGTGGCGCGCCTGACCTCGCGCTGGATGTGCCGCCAGCCGTTTTGCGGGACGCCGCCCAGGATGCTGCCCAAGACGCTGCTCGCGATGCTGCGGGAGAGCAAACAGGCGGTCCTTGCTGGGGCGCCAGTGGCCCGGCTAAGGCTGGCGTTGTCTGTCGCGCTGCCGTTGGTCTGTGTGACGTGGATGAAGTCTGCGATGGCATCCACGCCGACTGCCCGGCCGACAACTACGCGCCCACAACGACGGTGTGTCGCCAGGCCGCGGGTGACTGCGATATCGCCGAGAGCTGCACCGGCTCTGGCCCAGATTGTCCGGTCGATGCGGTGATGACCGCGGGCACCCTCTGTCGCAAGGCCGCGGGCGTGTGTGACGTGGCCGAGAGCTGTTCGGGAACCGACCCCGCCTGTCCGGCCGACGGCATGGTTCCGCCCGGAAGCACCTGCCGTCCGTCCACTGACGGAAACCAATGCGATCCGGCCGAGGTTTGCACCGGCACGAGCGTGTCCTGTCCTGCCGACGTCATATACGCGCGCCCCGCCGCACCCACGGCCGCGAAGGCGGCGCTGGGGACCGTCGTGGGCACTGCCAGCATCTCATGGACCGCTCCTGTCGGGGGCGCGCCCACCGGATACAATGTCAAGCGGAGCGCCACACCCACGGCTGGCTACACAACATTGGGCACGCCGCCCACGACCACCAGTTCTCCCTACACCGACACCGGGCTTACCGGCGGTTCGACTTTCTACTACGTGGTGTCTTCCATCAACACGGTCGCGACCTGCGAGTCAGACAACTCTGCCCCAGCCTCTGTCACGGCAGTCAATCCTTGCACGCCACCGGCCGTGCCCGTGGTGACCGCCGCCTCGGGCAACGCCCAGGTTGATCTGACCTGGCCGCCCTCGACTGGCGCCACATCGTACGGTGTCGGGCGCAGCGAAACGGCTGGGACAGGCTACATGTCGGCGACCACTGTCACCACCTGCACAACGACATGCAGCTACGACGACATAAACGTTTCGAACGGGACGACCTACTACTACGTGGTGACGGCCAGCAATGGAAAGTGCAGTTCCCTCGATTCGGCAGAGGTTTCTGGAGCGCCGAGCTGCACGCCGACGGCGACGCCGGCCAATCTGAAAGCCAAGCCCAACAACGCCTCGGTGGCGTTGTCATGGGACGCGACCACGGGTGCCGTCTCCTACCGAATCAAGCGCAGCCTAAGCTCAACTTCTGGTTTCGACACCGTATTTACGTCAAGTATTCCCAGCTTTACCGATGCCACGGTCATCAATGGGACGACCTACTACTACGTAGTCGAAGCCAACAACGGCCAGTGCCTGTCAGCCGATTCTGCAGTGGTGTCTGCCCTCCCAGCCTGTACCCCGCCGACAGTGCCAGGCAAACCCACGGCCACGCCAGGCGATGGCCAGGTGACGCTCTCGTGGCCTGCCTCGACGGGCGGCGCGAGTTCGTATCAGGTTCTGCGCAGCACGACGAGCGGCGGTCCGTATGCGATTCTCACTTCGCCAACCAGCACGGGCATCACGGACACCGGTCTGACCGACGGGACGACCTACTTCTATGTCGTGAAGTCCAACAATGGGTTCTGCCTCTCCGCCCCCTCGTCCGAGTCCTCTGCCACGCCGGTGTGCACGCCGCCGTCGGCCCCGACCAACTTGCTCGCAACCCCGGGCGACAGCAAGGTCAGCCTTTCCTGGACCGCCCCCGCGACGGGAACTGTGAAGTCGTATGTCGTCACGCGCACGACAGCCGGCGCCGATGCGCATAGCGACATCCCGGTTCCCGCAGGGACTACCTTGGCCGACTCGCCGCTGGTCAACGGGACGACGTACTACTACGCGGTCAGCGCTAGCAACGGCAATTGCCTTTCGGCTCCTTCGACTGCGGTTTCCGCCACGCCGAAACAGGCTTGTACCCTGACTGCGCCGATGAACGTGGCCGCCACGCCAGGCAACCAGCAGGTGACGATTACGTGGAACATTTCGGACGCGGGCTCGCTGTCGTATGTCGTCTCACGCGGCACAGCCGTCGGGGGTCCCTACGGCACTGTCGTTCCCAACCCGAACCCGGCGGGTACCATAGACACGGCAGTCAGCAACGGGACGACCTACTACTACGTCGTGACCGTGAGCAATGGCACTTGCACCTCGCCCAATTCGACCGAGGTTTCTGCCAAGCCAGTCTGCACGCCCCCGCTGGTGCCAATCAACGTCGCGGCAGTCGCAGACAACAGCAATGGCAATATCAACGTGTCGTGGGCTCCCGCGGCTACTGGTCCGACGCCTACGGGGTACACCGTCTCGCATGGGACGAACGTGACTGGACCGTTCACCGTGGTGGCCACCAACCAGACCCCCACGACCTTTGCGGACCCGGGGACGGGCCTGACTGCGGGCACGACCTACTACTATGTCGTGAGCGCCAGCAATGCGAGTGGCACCTGTGCGTCGGTCAACTCCGGTGCTGCGTCCGCTGTGTCCTGCAATTCGCCCACGGTTCCTACTGGGGTCACGGCCACGGCGGGGATCTCGCGGGTGACGGTGTCGTGGACCGCTTCGACCAAGGGCCCCACGTCGTATCAGGTCAAGCGCGGGACCGCCCTCGCAGGGCCATTCACGGCGCTCAACCCGCCGGCGACTGCCAGCCCCTACGTCGACTCGGGCTCGGGCATGACCCCTGGGACGAGTTACTACTACGTTGTGGCTGCCCGGAACGCTGGCGGGGTGTGTAGCTCGGCCAATTCCGGCGCGACATCGGCGACACCACGCAATTGCATCGTGGCCTCCGGCGCCGCAACAAACGGTCACCCGGCGCTGTTCGGCACCTTCGATGGAGTATGCTACGTTTCCTGTGATGTTTTTCAGGGCTGGGGTTGCTCGAACACGGAGACCCGGACAGTCACGATGAACGGCAGTCCTTTGGCTTGCGGGTACACTCCCATTCCCGCGGCAAAGACATCGGGCTTCAACGTAATCGACGTATCCGCCGCCGACCAGAACAACGGCGGACATGACTACGCCTCGCTCTTTTGGTGGGGCACCTGGAGCACCAGCTGCACGATTCCAGCCACCGGGTTGGATTTCTAGCCGCGCGAGCGAGCCGCGGAGTAGCTACCTGCGATTCGCAGCGGTCAACGCCTCGATCTGGGCGCTCCGCACGACATGCCAGGAAACCAGGTTGTCGATGCGGCCCACGATCTGGCCGCCCGGCGCGAGATGCAGTGCTGGTAAACACCGCCACGCGTCCGATCTGCTGTCGGGTGCACTTCCGCCTCGGAGGCAGCAAAGAAAAGCCTTGTACTGGTTGCGTTGTCCTGCCCACAATATGAGTCGACCTACGTTCAGACATCACTAACTTCGCTGGGAGTAACGACTCATGATGCGCAGCTACGTGGCCCTCACCTGGGCCGTTTCCCTGGTGTGGATAGTGGCCTGCGTCAACGTAGACAAGCCCGGCAAGGTCATCACGTGCGAGCAACCCGACAGTGGCTGCACGGTGGGCGGATGGGACGCCGCCAAGGCCACCCAAGACGCTGACGAGAATGGCGATCTAGATCAAGATCGTGTCGCAGATGCACCTGCTTTCCAGGGCTCCGAGGTTGGAAGGTCCGATGGCGCACGTGACCGCGGGTTGGACGTGCCGCTGGCTGCCTTCCAGGATGCCGCACAAGACGCTGCTCGCGATGTTACGGGCGAACAACCAGTCGGTCTTTGCTGGGGCGCTGGTGGGCCGGTCAAGGCTGGCGTTGTCTGCCGCGCTGCTCTTGGTCCGTGTGATTTGGATGAAGTCTGCGATGGCATTCACTCCGAGTGTCCGGACGACAAGTACGCTCCGACCACGACCGTGTGTCGCAAGGCCGCAGGTGACTGCGATATCGCCGAGAGCTGCACTGGTTCCGACCCGAATTGTCCGGACGACGCTGTCATGACCGTGGGTTCCCTTTGTCGCAAGGCCGCGGGTGCGTGCGACGTTGCCGAGAGCTGTTCGGGAACCGACCCCAACTGTCCGGCCGACGGCATGGTCCCGCCCGGGACCACCTGCCGTCCCTCCATTGACTTAAATCGGTGTGATCCGGCCGAGGTTTGCACGGGGACGAGCATCTCCTGCCCGACCGACATCATATACGCGCGCCCGGCCGCGCCCACAGGGGCACAGGCGGCGGTGGGAACGGTCGCAGGTACTGCCAACATCTCGTGGACCGCTCCTGCCGGGGGCGCGCCTACCGGATACAACGTCAAGCGCAGCGCCTCGCCCACTTCGGGCTACACAATACTCGGCGCGTCGCCCACGACCACCGGCGCTCCTTATGCCGACACCGGTCTTGCCGGCGGCCTGACCTTCTACTACGTCGTGTCTTCCATCAACACCATCGCGAGCTGTGAGTCGGACAACTCTGCCCCAGCCTCGGTCACGGCGGTCAATCCTTGCACGCCACCGGCCGCGCCCACTGCGACCGCCTCCTCGGCCAACGGCCAGGTCAGTCTCACGTGGCCAGCCTCGGCGGGCGCCACCTCGTACAGTGTCGGGCGCAGCGTAACGCCCGGGACGGGCTACTCGTCGGCGACCACCGTCACCACGTGTACCGCCACCTGCAGCTACGAGGACATAAATGTCTCCAGCGCGACGACCTACTACTACGTGGTCACAGCCAGCAATGGAAAGTGCAGTTCCGTAGACTCGGTGGAGGTTTCAGCGGCACCGAACTGCGCGCCCACGGCTGCTCCGACCAATCTGAAAGCCCAGGCCAACAATGCCTCCGTGGCCCTGTCATGGGACGCCACGCCGGGTGCAGTATCCTACCGCATCGAGCGCAGCCTGACCTCAGGTTCAGGCTACGATACGGTTTTCACGTCCAGCACCCCAAGCTTCACGGATGCCACGGTTATCAATGGGACCACCTACCACTACGTGGTTGAAGCCAACAACGGTACGTGCCTCTCGGCCGATTCCAACGAAGTGCCTGCCCTCCCAGCCTGTACGCCGCCCTCCGCGCCGGCCAAACCCACGGCCACAGCAGGCGATGGTCAGGTTACGCTCTCGTGGCCGGCCTCGTCCGGCGGCGCGAGTTCGTATCAGGTCCTGCGCGGCACGGCCAGCGGTGGTCCGTACCCCGTTGCCGCCTCGTCAACAAGTACGGGCTTCACGGACACGGGGCTTACCGACGGGACAACGTACTACTACGTCGTAGAGTCCTACAACGGTTCTTGCTATTCCGCCTCCTCGCCCGAGGCTTCTGCCAAGCCCGTGTGCACGCCCCCGTCGGCCCCGACCAACTTACTCGCAACTCCGGGCGACACCAAGGTCACCCTTTCGTGGACCGCCCCGACGACGGGAACTGTTAAGTCGTATGTTGTCACGCGCACCACAGCCGGCGCCGATGCTCACGCCGACATCCCGGTTCTGGCCGCGACGACCTATTCCGACTCGTCGCTGGTCAATGGGACGACGTACAACTACGTAGTCAGCGCCAGCAACGGCAGTTGCCTTTCGCTCCCGTCGACGGTGGTTCCGGCCACGCCGATTCAGGCCTGTGCGCTGACGGCGCCGACAGGCGTGGTCGCCACACCAGGCAACCAGCAGGTGACGATCACCTGGCCCATTTCCGACGCGGGATCGCTGTCCTATGTCGTCTCGCGCGGCACAGCCTCAGGCGGCCCCTATGGCACCGTGATTCCCAGCCCGAATCCGGCGGGGACCATCGACACGGCCGTCAGCAACGGGACGACCTATTACTACGTGGTCACTGTCAGCAATGGCACTTGCACCTCGCCTAATTCGGCCGAGGTTCCTGCCAAGCCGGTCTGCACGCCCCCGCTCGCGCCCATCAACGTCACGGCCGTCGCAGACCCCAACGATGCCACAAGCGGCAACATCTTTGTCTCGTGGACTCCTGCAACCAGTGGTCCCACGCCCACCGGGTACACGCTCTCGCGCGGGACCGGCGCGACGGGACCGTTCACCGCAACGGTCACCAACCAAACTCCTACCAAGTACATGGATTCGGGCGCGAATCTCAAACCCAACGGCACGATGTTCTACTATGTGGTCAGCGCCGGCAATGCGGGGGGCACCTGTGTGTCGGGCAACTCCACCCCAGCTGCGTCTGCCACTTCATGCAGCTCGCCCACAGTTCCTAGCAACGTCACGGCCATAGCGGGGATATCGCGAGTCACGGTATCGTGGTCCCCGTCGAATAACGGTCCCACGTCGTATCTAATCAAGCGTGGAACTACCGCCGCCGCAGGGCCATTCGACACGCAGTTTGGCCCAGTGACCGCCAGTCCCTATGTCGACTCGAGCGTGACCAACGGCACGACCTATTACTACGTGGTGGTTGCTCGGAATGCCAATGGAGTGTGCAGCTCGGCGAGTTCGGGTGCCGCGTCGACAAAGCCCCGGAGTTGTACCGTGTGGTCGGGCACTGCGGTGAACGAGGGCCACCCGGGGCCGATCAACTCAACCAACGGAATCTGCTATGTCACCTGCGATACCATCACGAATTGGGGTTGCGCGAACATAAATGGCGACCGGACAATCACGATCAATGGTGGTCCCTTGGGTTGCGGGGGCTATCCGATCCCCGCGCCCAAGACAGCCGGCTACAATGTGATCGACGTGAGCGCCGGCACCTACCCCCAGGCCACAATTTTTTGGGGGGGAACGTGGGTCAACAACTGTTCGATTCCCGCCGGCGGGCTGGATTTCTAGTCGTAGATTGGGCGCAGCGCGGCGTCGCTACCTGGGCTTCGCGGCAGTCGACGCCTCGTTCAGGGCGTTCCGCACCACATGCCAGGAAACCAGGTTGTCGATGCGACCCACGATCTGGCCGCCAGGGGCCACGAAACGTATCGCCGGTAGGGTGGACACGCCGTATCGATCCTTCAGCGCAGGAAGGGCATCGTCCTGGTCTTCTCGGGTCAGGTCTATCTTCACCAGGACGAAGTCCTTCAGTAGGTCGGCGACTTCGGGCCGGGCAAACACGCTGACTTCGAATTCCCGACAGGGCAAGCACCAGTCGGCCGTGAAATCCATCATGATTGGTTTTCCGCTGACCCGGGCATGAGCCAAGCCGGCGGCTTCCGTGGGTAGCCAGGTCAACGCGATCTTGGGGGTCAGCATAAAGTTGATGGTGGCGAACAGGCCGGCCACGGTCAGCGCGATCCCGACTGTCTTACGCAAGCGAGTGCGCGGAGCCGCGTGGAACGACAGGTGCACCGCGCCCAGCAGAATCCCCAATCCGACGACAGCAATCGCCACGGCCAAGAAAGCGGGAGAGCGGCCGGTAACCTGGGCCAGTGGGGGAAAGACGACCCTCAGGTAGTACAGGCCCGCCACGGTGAGCGCGATTCCGAACAGGCTCTTCACCCCATCCATCCACGCGCCCGACTTGGGCAGGTGAAGCGAAAATCCGGCGATGGCCCAAAAAGGAACGCCGATTCCGGCCGCGTAGGTCGCCAGCAGCAGGAAGCCCCGCACGGCATCGCGCGTGGTTGCGACATAGGCGAGAATTCCAGCCAAGGGCGGCCCGGTGCAGGGGGCGGCGATGAGTCCGCCGACCAGGCCCATGAGAAACGCGCCCAGAAAGCCGCGGCCCCCCACTCGTGCCAGGCGTTGTTGCAGCCCGGGCGGCAGCGCCAGGTCGAAGGCGCCAAACATCGATGTCGCCATGGTGAAGAAGAAGAGCGCGAGGGGCACCACCACCCAGGGGTTGGCCAAGAAGGTGCCAAACGCCCTTCCCAGCAGCGCGAAGGCGGTGCCCAGCGTGCCGAACATGGTGGCGATTCCCGCCACGTACAGCGTGGCCAGGGCAACCGCATGGATGCGCGGCACCCCGCCTCGACCGCCGAAGACGCCGATGGTGATGGGAATCATCGGGTAGACGCAAGGGGTAAGCGAGGTGAGGAAGCCCGCCGTGAACGCGAAGAGAAATGCGCTCAGCACTCCGCGGCCGGCAGCGTCGGAGAACGCCTCGGCGTGGGCCGTGCCCGGGGTCAAGATCGCCGTGGCCAGCAAGACTAGCACGATGGTGGGCACACTGGTCGGCCAGCGGTTGGGGCCGGTGACAAGACGGATGCTCATTCGTGAAATATACAGGCTCCGAGCCATCGATCTGATATCTTGCGCATCGATGACTCATCCACGCGGATTCTTGAGCGAAAGCTGGGCACTGGCGTTGGTGGCCGGGATGCTGGCTGGCTGCGGCGGTAGCTCGACTGGCCCTGCCGCTTCGACGCCGGACGCGGGCGGCGAGGCGGGCAGCGATGCGCCTGCAGCGGCAGAAGTTGGTGTTGATGCGGGTCCAGCGGCAGAGGCAGGTGGTGACACCGGGGAGGGGAACGTGTGCCCTGCTGGGAGCGTGGGTCTGCCTTCGCTCTGCACCACCAAGTCTGCACTGCCGTCGGTAACGGATCTGTCAGGCACCTGGGTGCTCGAGACCATCGGGGCCCAGACTGTCACGGCCCCGATCTACCCGAATCCCTTCCACCTCCAGTCCATCGGCGTGATCTTGGTCCAGGTCACCCAGACCGGGAGCGACGTCGCCCTTTCCGGCCACTACTGCGACCGGATCCAGAACGACAACTCCAACAACCCGGCCAAGGTTGTCATTCCGGATGCTTGGCGGTTGACCGAATTCTCGATCCAGCGCAGCGGAAGCTTTGCTGACAATGGTTTGGGCCAGTTGGAACTCGCGCTACCCACCGCGATCGAGGTTCCCGGAGCAAATCTGGTCGACCCGGCCTGCGACGCCCTGCCCACGGAGCCCAACGATCCGCGCGTGGTCGACAGCGACGACGATGGTTTCCCTGGGATCAGCGTTGGCCTGAAAGGCCTCATCACGGGCGTGCTCAGGTGCGTGCAGAGGCAGTCGACCACGCTTCACGGTGTGGCGGTGGCCGCGGATCGCATCGAGGGCGGGATGACCTTCGAGTCGGACCAGTCGGTCATCGCGTCCGACCCGGCCAACATCACCACCCTTTATAAGATGTCCAAATCGAGCGCCGATCCGGCCGTGTGCGCCAGTAGCTTCGTCATGGTCAAGGTGCCCGATGCAGACGCCGGGGCCGTGGATTGTGATTGGGTGCGCACGAACGAGAGCGCGTTGCTCGGGCTTTGACAGGCCGTTTCAGCGCGCGATGCGCACGCAGAACCCAGCCCCCAACATGTAGCCGTGGCTGTCGAAGCCTGGGTAGCCAGGATTGTTGGTCTGTAGGCCTTCCCTGCCCGCCGCGGGCAGCCCGGTGCTGATATACGTGGTGTTGTCAGGGAATTCGTCGACAATCCGACTGGGATCCTTGTTTACGGAACGCGGGACGAACACCGAACCGAAGAGGTAGAAGCCCGCCTCAATCTCGCGTCCCAGCACTTTGATCGGCGATTCGATGCCTGCGCTAGAAACTATGCGCGAGTTGTCGACATAGTTGGTGCGGCCCGTCTGATCGGGAACCGGAGACGGCGCATAGCCGAGATCAAAGGAGATGCGCTGCTGGCGCCAGGCGAAGTTGCCGCCTGCCACAACCGTAACCGTGTTGTGCCAGGCATCCGCCGGGGTTTCACCGTGCCGATCTCGGTACTGCGACCAGCGCTCTCCCACCGCGACCAGCCCCACCTCCCATGCCGGGCGGCCGCCTTCAACCGGACGCCGGCTGGCCAGACTGGCGCCCAGCCCAATGCGCGTCGGCTCGTTGCCCTGGGTGAGCGTGTAGACCTGGGGAATATAGTTGGGGCCCGGCACCGGGTACTGGTAGCCCCGCATGCGCACCTGGTTCTGGCCGTTGGTGTCGTTGCTGGTGCCCAGGTGGGCCGTGGCTGTGAGCACCACACGCGGCGAGGGCCGAAAGACCGCGCCCAGGTAGGGCTTGAACTTGCTGTTGGTGTGGATGTCCGGGTCAAGGTACACATTTGATTGGTCGCCCGCGTCGGGCATGTACACCGCCATGTTGGAATGGGTGACAACGGCGATGTCGATGCCCGCGCCCACGGAGAGCCAATCGTTGAGTTGGCTGCCCAGCGCAAAAGCGAAACTGGTCGCGCTCAAGCGGTCGCCCAGTTGCTCGAAGTGAAGCTGGTTCGAGAAGTACTGTTCCCGCTCGTCGGCGAAGAATCCCTTTTCGTCCAGGAAGCTGTTGACCGGCAGAAGACTGTAGAAGCCGAAGACCAAGTACTTTCCGGCCAGAGGGCGAACCAAGCCCACGGCCGCATAGAGCACGTGGTCGTTCTCGTCGGTATTGCTGCGCGGGTTGGCCAAACTGTCGGTTGCCATGCCGACCACCGTCGTGTCGGAAATCGAGGTCGGCACATCCGATCCAGGAGGCCGCGTCTTGAGGCGAATCGTCCCGCGCGTGACCAAACCGAAAAAGCCGGCTTCCAGCTTGAAGGTTGCGTCGGGCAGCAGCGCCGGGTTGAAGTAGGTCGCCCCCGCATTGTGGGAGAAGAGACGCGCCGTGAGGGCGTTGCCACCGGTGGGCGCACCCAGCATCTCCAGCGCACTTGAGGCGCGGGCCGGCGGGGTCACAAAGAGTAGTGCCGCGAGTGCGGTCAGAACAAAGGCGAAGAAGCGATTCATGGCGCCATAATGCCACGCAACCAGCGACTCAGGTGGATTGCGTGTGCCGACAGCGAACGCAAGTCTGGGTGCATTTCTTGCAGACTGCTTACCTACGGCGTTTCTTGCTTGTTGCCCGGGACTGCCCCGCACACACCCTCGCGAGAAGGAAGCCAAATGATGGACTTGTCCGCGCAGGCGCGGCGGTAGCGGTCGGCAAGCCGCTTGGCCTGCTTGGACGGCCCGTCGAGCTTGGTGGGCGGACACTTGGGGCGAGTGGCATCGCAGGAATAGGCGCCCCAGCCCTCAGCACCGCCCAGGCCAATCGCAAACACCGTGACCGGGCCGATGCCGGCCATGGGAATGCCGATCACGTAGGACTTGCCCAGCTCGGAAAACCCGTCGTCGAGCGCGGTGTCCGCGCACTTCTTGGTGTCTTCCGCGCTCACGTCCTTGGCCGTGGCTTCCAGACCGCCGCGGTCAAGGCACGATGGCACGCCCTGGGCCGGCCAGCTTTCCAGGCCCAAGACCCGATTGAGCGCTACCACGGCAGCGGCCATCTCCTTTGCGACCGGGGCGGGCAGTTTGGCCACCGGGCCGCCTGCTGCCTGCGCAGCGGCCCACAGCATCCATGCAATCATCACCGGCATGGGCGCTATCATAGATCAGGATCGGCTGCGGCTTGTCGGGGAATTCTGGGCGACGCTTGGCAGCGCCGGGTGGCTAGCCAACGAAGACCCGCGCATTTCGGAACAACTGAATCCAGGGGCCGTCTTCCTTCCAGTCGTCGGGGTGCCAGGAATGCTGGACCGCCCGGAACATGCGCTCGGGGTGCGGCATCAAGATGGTCACGCGACCGTCGGGCGTGGTCAGCGCGGTCATGCCGCCGGGTGAGCCATTGGGGTTGTCCGGGTAGCGGTTGGCGATTGCGCCGTGGTGGTTCACGAAGCGCGCAGCCACCAGGCCAGCCTTCTCCAGCCGGCTCTGCTGTGCGTCAGATTCGAACTCGGCGCGGCCCTCGCCGTGGGCCACCGCGATGGGCAGGTGCGAGCCAGCCATGCCACGCAGGAGCAGCGACGGGCTCTCCTCGATGCGCAGCAGCGCCAGGCGGGCTTCGAATTGCTCGGAGCGGTTGCGCACGAAGCGCGGCCAGTCCTGCGCGCCCGGGATGATTTCCTTCAGGTTGGAAACGGCCTGACACCCGTTGCACACCCCGAGCGTGAAGGTGTCGGGCCGATTAAAGAAGCGCTCGAAGACCGCGCGCGCTCGGGTGTGGAACAGGATCGACTTGGCCCAGCCTTCGCCCGCGCCCAGCACGTCGCCGTAGGAGAAGCCACCGCAGGCCGCCAGCCCGCGGAACGAGTCCAGGTCCAGGCGGCCGCTCAGGATGTCGCTCATGTGTACGTCCACGGCTTCGAAGCCCGCGCGGTGGAAAGCCGCGGCCATTTCGATCTGTCCGTTCACGCCTTGCTCGCGCAGGATTGCCACGCGCGGCCGTGCGCCGCGACCGACCGAGGGTGCGACCAAGTCTTGATTCGGATCGAAGCTCAGCCGCAGCGAAATACCCGGGTCGTTCTCGTCGCAGCGGGCCTCCTGCTCTTCGCGGGCGCAAGTCGGATCGTCACGCAGGCTCTGCATGGCAAAGGTGGTCTCGGACCAGACCCGACGCAGATTCGCGCGCGTGTCTTCAAGCAGGAGCTGATCGCCACGACGAAAGACGATGCGGCAACCAGCAAGGGGACGCCCGATGCTGTGGATGTGCCCGGTCGAACCAGCGAAGGCGGCGCGCACCGCGGCCACGTCCGACTCGCGCACCTGAATCACGGCACCCAGTTCCTCAGAGAAGAGCAGGGCCGGGCTTGCGCAGGCCTGTCCCGCCAGATCCACATCCAGTCCACATCCGCCGGCAAAGGCCATTTCCAGCAGCGTGACCAGTAGGCCGCCGTCGGAACGGTCGTGATACGCCAGCAGCAAGCCTTTGCTGTTCAGTTGCTGAATGGTGGCGAAGAAGGCTTTCAGGACCGCGGGATCGTCGAGGTCGGGCGCTTCGTCGCCAAGCTGGCCATAAACTTGCGCCAGCGCCGAGCCGCCCAGACGATGGCGACCCATACCGAGATCCACCAGAAGCAACTCGGTGTCGCCTTGGTCCAGTCGAAGCTGCGGGGTCAAGGACCGGCGCACGTCGCTGACCGGGGCAAAAGCGCTCACGATGAGCGACAGAGGCGCGATGACCCGTTTCTCCTGGCCGGCGTCCTGCCACACGGTACTCATCGACATCGAGTCCTTACCCACCGGGATGGCGATGCCCAAGGCCGGAGCCAGCTCGGCTCCCACGGCGCGCACGGCTTCGAACAGGCGCGCGTCCTCGCCCGGGTGCCCGGCCGCAGCCATCCAGTTGGCCGACAGTTTCACATCGCCGATGCTCGCGATGGCCGCGCTAGCGATGTTGGTCAGGGCTTCGCCCACGGCCATGCGCGCGGAAGCGGCCGCATCCAGCAGCGCCAGCGGCGTGCGCTCGCCCATGGCCATGGCTTCGCCGGTGTAGCCGTCGTAGCTGGTGGTGGTCACGGCAGCGTCGGCGACCGGAACCTGCCAAGGACCCACCATTTGATCGCGACACACCAGGCCGGTCACCGTGCGGTCGCCGATGGTAATGAGGAAGGTCTTGTCCGCCACCGCGGGCAGGCGCAGCACGCGCAGGACCGACTCACGCAGGTCGAGATCCGCGGTGAAGAATGGCGTCCTGGCTGGGCGCACGCGCTCGGCCCGGCGAACCATCTTGGGCGGCTTGCCCAGCAAAAGAGCGAGTGGCATGTCGATGGGCCGGTTTTCGAAGTGGGAATCAGTCAGCACCAGCCGGCCGTCGGCCGTGGCTTGGCCAAGCACGGCGAAGGGGCAACGCTCGCGGCTGCAGAGTTCGGCGAAACGGCTGAGTCCCTCGGGCGCGATGGCCAGCACGTAGCGCTCCTGCGCCTCGTTGCACCAGATCTCCTTGGGCGACATACCGGGCTCGTCGTTGGGGATCTTGCGCAGCTCGAACAGGGCGCCGCGGCCGCTGTCGTTCACCAGCTCGGGCAGGGCGTTGGACAGACCACCCGCGCCCACGTCGTGGATTGAGTAGATGGGATTGCCTTGGCCCAGCGCCCAGCAGCGATCGATGACTTCCTGACAGCGGCGCTGCATCTCGGGGTTGTCCCGCTGAACCGAGGCGAAATCGAGATCCTCCTCGGACGCGCCCGAGGCCATGGATGAGGCCGCGCCGCCGCCCAGTCCGATGAGCATGGCCGGTCCGCCCAAGACGACCAGCGCTGCGCCTGCCGGCACCTCGGCCTTGTGCACGTGGGGCACACGGATGTTGCCGAACCCGCCCGCGATCATGATGGGCTTGTGGTAGCCGCGCACCTCGGACCCGACGGGACCAGGCACTTCCATCTCAAAGGTGCGGAAATAGCCCGCCAGGTTGGGGCGGCCGAATTCGTTGTTGAAGGCTGCGCCTCCGATGGGCCCCTCCAGCATGATGTCGAGCGCCGAGGCGATGCGGCCTGGCTTGCCAAAGTCGTTTTCCCAGGGTTGCACGGCGCCGGGCAAGCGCAGGTTGGAGACCGTGAATCCGGTGAGCCCAGCCTTGGGCTTGGACCCGCGGCCCACGGCGCCTTCGTCGCGAATCTCGCCGCCTGAGCCGGTGGACGCGCCGGGGTGAGGCGAGATCGCGGTCGGGTGGTTGTGCGTCTCGACCTTCATCAGGATGCCGACCGGCTCGCGATGGAAGGCGTAGATGTTGGTGTCCGGCGCAGGGAAGAAGCGGTTCGCCTCCGGACCCTCCATCACGGCGGCATTGTCTTTGTACGCCGACAGCACGCCCCGCGGGCTGGCCTCGCTGCTGCGTCGGATCATCTGGAAGAGCGACTGGGGCTGCCTTTCGCCGTCGAGGATTAGGTCGGCGTTGAATATTTTGTGGCGGCAGTGCTCGCTGTTGGCCTGGGCGAACATCATCAACTCGACATCGGTCGGGTTGCGGCCCAAGGCCCGGAAACTCTCCGCCAGGTAGTCGATCTCGTCAGGCGCCAGCGCCAAGCCCAGCGTGGCATTGGCGGTTTCGATGGCAGCGCGGCCTTCGCCCAGCAGGTCGATGGTCTCTAGCGGCCTGGGCTGGGAGTGGGCGAACAGCCGCTCAGCCTCGGCTTCGCTCGTCAGTACAGACTCGGTCATGCGATCGTGCAGGGCAGCCCGCAGCGCGGCCTCGTCGCGTACCGGCCCCGCCACGGTGTACCAGATGCCGCGTTCGATGCGGCGCACGCACTCCAGGCCGCAGTTGTGGGCCACGTCAGTGGCTTTGGACGACCAGGGCGAGATGGTGCCGATGCGCGGAACGACCAGAAGACGCCGGGCGTCTATATGGGAACCCTGAGAGGGTTCGCTTTGCCCTTCGGCCCCACACCCGCCACCCCCACCCCGCTCGCTTCGCTCGGCCTCGCCATCCCTCCCGCGATGGTCCGCCGCCGGCGACGAGGGCGCGCGAAGCGCGGGATGGGCGGGGTGGGCTGGCGGTCCCGAAGTCCCCGCAGGGGGAGCCGGCGGGCTCCCCACGCGACTAGATTCAGCCCGAGGGCCGTAGCGCAGCACGCGCGCCAGCACGAGCTGGTCAGCCTCGGATAGGGGCGAGGTCAGTTCGACGAAATGGACGAACTCAGCCGCAAGCGCTGTGACCTGCGGGTTGGCTGCTTGAATCCTGGCTAGCCGTTTGGCCAGCCGGGCAGGGGTGAAAGAGGAGGCACCGGGGAACGAGAGGATGGGCATCGTGAACCGGGTGCAGACTGGCGCGCCCAGCGCGCGTTTGCAATGCCTGCGATCACTTGACCCATTTCAGCTTGGGCGAGATCATCACCTGCTCTTTGGGCAGCTTTTCCAGGGCGGCCTTGTAGCTCTTGGCCTTGAACTTTTCCTGTTCCTTCTCGGCCGCCTCGCTGGACTTCTTGCCCATGCCGATGACCTGGAAGGTGAAGGCGGCGTGGGACGCGATCTGTTCCTGCAGGCGCGCTAGGATGTTGTCGAATTGCTCCCGGGTCACGCGGATTTTTACGGCCGGCTCGTCTTTGTGGACGCCGTTGAAGGTCAGTTCTTTCAACCCGTCGACTTTACTGAAGAAGCTGGTCATGAACTCGGCCCAGGTGCCCAGCGCGGAGTTCAGCTTCAGCTCAGCCACGTATTCGTCCTTGCCCATCTCGAGGAATGGATAGGTGAGCTCAATGGCCGCGCGAGCCTGATCGAGTGTGTAGCTGGTCTTGTGGGTGAACTTCTCATCGTAGCGCGCGACCTTCTTCTTCACAGCGATGTGGCAGGTGTCATTGAGATCCTCTTGCAACTCCTGCTCACCGCGGGTGCTCCAGATGTAGGCTCGCTCGGCCTGCTCGGGGAAGTCGTACTTGACCCGGTTTTCACACCGCGGCGCTTGGTCACTCTGTGTCCGAATGACCTTGGCGATGACGGTCGCCTCGCCGCCGTCCTTGGCCGCGCTTTCGTTGGCATACAGCCAGGCTTCGACGTGAATGGGCTCCAGAGGCGAGCGCTTCATGGCGTAGGCGTAGAGCACCTTGAGCGGGCCATAGATCTGGTCGCGCTTGGCAGGCTGGGTGAGCGCCGCACGCATCACGACCTTGAGGCCATCGCCCGGGCCAGACACGTCATCAGCCACGATGGTGAACTTCGCGACACCTGCGGGGATGTCCGGCTGATCGCAGCAGGGCTTGGGCCCTGCTGCCTTTTGCTCGCAGCCGGGGAATAGAAGCATTGCGCCAAGAATGGCCGCGGAAAAGGCACACGTGCCATGCATCCCTGATTTCATGATGGGGACCTCCGATGTGGGGAGAAACAGGGGGCAGCATACACAGAGAGGTGGGTTGGGGGAACCGAGAAAGGCCCGGTGGCCGGCTCTTCCCGGTCGCGGCAAAACGTGCAGGAGCTTCGCGGGATTCCGATTTTGAACGGGCCGAAAGAGGTATAGTCAGGGGCCGCCCAACCAGAGGCTCATTCCGGGCGCGGGACTTGGATCGCAACCATGAACAACGACTTATTGACCGCACTTGCGACGCTCAGATCGGATCCAGAAGACGGCCAGGCGCTTGCGCTGCTCTCCGGCCTGCAACCCGGCGATGTGTCGGCATCCGAGCGAGATTCCGTTCAGGTGGCGCTGGCTTCTGAACGGGCTTGGCATACCGACCGCGAGAACGTGGAGCCTTGCCTGCGCCTGCTCGACCTGGAGCTGGCTTGGGGGCAAGACCCGATTCGCCGCGCGACCCTGTTCGTAGAGAAGGCGCGTCTGCTCCACCGTGAGATGTGCCAGTGGGAATCGGCCCACGCGTGCGTGAACGAAGCTTTGGAGATCGCGCGCAACCACCCGGCGGCCGTCGAATTCAGGCGGGTGCTCGAAGAGGAAGAGGCCGGCTGGCAGGAGCGGGCCGATGCGTTGGTGCGGCAGGTGGACGAAGCGGGCGACAGCCCCACCGGGGCCCCTTTGCTGGCTGCAGCTGGCGAATTGTATCTACGCTACCGTCCGCTGACCAACGAAGGCGAATCGCTCCTGCGTCGTAGCCTCGCGCTGGATGCTCACCACCACCGCGCTGACGTGCTGCTGGAACGACTGCTGCGCGGGGCTGGCCGCAAGGACGAGTTGGCGGAGCAACTTCAGCGGCGCCTCGCAGCCGCAGGCAGTCCACAGGATGTCGCCGCGGCTCGAGCGGCGGCGGGACGTCTGGCCGAGCAGATGAACCGCAGCGACCAGGCCCTCGAACACTACCGCGAGGCACTGGCTGCTTCTCCCGGACACGAGCGCGCCATCCACGGGGTGGCACGCATCCTGAGTGCACGCGGGAACTGGGCCGAGCTGGTGGCTGTCTACGAGACGGCGTTGCGCATGGGCAAGCGCGGTGTGGCCGAAGGCCCCATCCTGATCGCTCTGGGCGAGCTCTACTGGAAGCGCATGAACCAGGTCGCCCAGGCCGAGGCGTGCTTCCGTCGCGCTCGCAAGACCATGCCTGCGATGGCCCCGGTGCTCGATTTCTATCGTGAGTACCATCTGCAGCGCGACGAGATCCCCCAGCTGTTCGCTCTGTTGGGCCAGGTCCAGAAGGCCGAATCCGACCCCGAAGCCCGCGTGCGCTACGGCATCGAGATGGCCGAACTGGCCGAGCGCCGGCCGCAGCTGCTGGAAAAGGCGGTCGACGCCTGGAAGGCCCTGCGACGCCTGAAGCCGGGGTTGCCGGAGGCGGTGAGTGCCTTACGCCGCCTGTACACCAAGACCGAGAAGTGGAATGCGCTGCTCGAATTGCTCAAGGAGCGCTGCGAATCGCTGCCGTCCGAAGCGCTGGACGAGAAGGTCGCGCTCTACTTGGAGATGATCCCCATCTACCGCGATCACCTCAAGCTGGACGTGATGGTGGTCAACACCTACGCGGCCATTCTCGCCCTGCGCCCCGACCATATCGAGGCTCTTTCCGCGCTGGCTGAGCGCTACCAGGCGCAAGGGCGTTGGGGCGACCTGGCCAACATTCTGGCGCGCCAGGCGCAGACCAGTTCACAGCCTGCCGAGAAGGTGGCGCTGTACCACCGCGTGGCGCAGTTGTGGATGGAGAAGTTCAACAACCACCACAACGCTGTGGCGGCGCTCGAGAAAGTGCTCGAGCTGGCGCCCAGCGACGCGAAAGCGCGGGCCACGTTGCGCGAGATCTACGTGCGCGCACGTTCCTGGCGTGCGCTGCTGGAATTCATGCGCCGCGAGCTACCCCTCTTGGACGCGAGTGCCCGGCAGGTCCGGCTGGCCGAGATGGCAACATTGGCGTCTGAGCGCTTGGCCGATTTGCGCCAGGGCATCGGTTTGTGGAACGAGGTGCTGCAGCTTGCTCCGCAGGATCGCGACGCGGTCGTGGCGCTGTCGGTGCTCTACGAACGCGAGAAGCGCTGGCCTGCCTTGGCGGAGACTCTCGGGCGTCTGGCCGAGTCAGCGGGCGGGGAGGCGACGCCTGATGGATGCGCTCTCCTGGAGAAGCGCGGCCTCATCTTGTTCGAGAAGTTGGGCGCACCCGCGGCCGCGGTCGAGGGGCTGGCGCGCGTGCGACGCAGCCAGAGCGAGAACCCGCGCGTCTTGCGCGCCCTGCGCGATGCCTACACCCAGCTGGGTGACTTCGAGTCTCTGGAGGAGCTGTATTCGGGGCGGGGCGCGTGGGAGGAGCTGTGCGAGGTGCTCTCGCAGGTGGCGGAACGCACCACCGACATGGCCCTGCGCGTGCGCCTGCTGGGGCGGGTGGCCGACGTGGCCCGAGACAAGCTCAACCAGCCCGAGCGCGTGCTCAAGGCCTACGAAGGCATTCTGGCCACCGATCCCGACAACCGCGTGGTGGCGCGGGCTGCGGTCGATCTGTATCAGGCGACCGAGCGCTGGGGCCGCCTGGTGGCGACCTACGAGATCTTGCTCGGTCCCGAGTCAGCGCCGGCGCTGTCGCTGGGCGAGAGCCTGGCCATCCTCGAACGGGCCCGCTTCATCTGCGAGACCAAGCTGGAGGCCAAGTCCTTGGCCTTCAAGTGGTGTGCCCGGGCCTACCGCCTGGCTCCCACCGATCCCGACGTGCGCGCCGATCTGGAACGCATGGGCGAAGCAGCCGAAGAGTGGGAGGCGCTGTTGGGCCTGCTGGCGGCCCGGCTGGACAGCGAGGGCGCGGAGGGGCCGAGCCCGGAGGAGCAGATTTCGCTCCTGCGCCGGTGCTTGTTCATTGCCGGCGAGCGGGTGGATCGTCCCGACGATCTCAAGCGATTCGCCGAGCGCATCCTAGCCTTGGTGCCTGGCGACGACGAGGCCGAGAATGCCCTGCTCAAGCTCTTCACCAAGAGCGAGCGCTGGGCGGACTTGATTGCTTTGCAGCACGCACGCCAGGCGCGCCTGCAGGATCCGTCCTTGCGCGCCGAACTGTTGCTGCGTATCGCGCACATGCAGGAGGAGCGTCTGGGCGACCGCAGTGCTGCTGCGGCCACGCTGCGCGAGGCTTGCGAAGTCGAGCCGCTCAACCTGCGCCTTGTGCGCGAGCTGGCGCGGGTTCTGGAAGCGGTGGGGGACCTGCGGGGTTTGGTCGAGGCTCTCTCCCATCAGGTTGGCTTGTGCGCCGACACTGAGCGGGCGGCGGTTCTTCTGCGCATGGGGCGCCTGCTCGAGACTTCTTTGGCCCAGCCGGCCTCTGCCACCGACGCGTACCTGCAGGTTCTGGAGGTTGACTCCATCTCGGCCGAGGCGGTCGAGGGCTTGGAGCGGCTGTTCGCTGCGGGTGGGATTCGGCAAGGAGATATTGCCAAGGTGGCGGGACGGCTGCTGCCGTACTACGAGCTGACCGAGCGCTTCGACAAATGGGCGGGCATGCTCGAGGCGTTGGTTTCGGTGACCGCGGATGCGAGCGAGCGGCGCGGGCATCTGGAGCTGCTGGCCGATCTGTACCAAGGCCCACTGGCCGATGCGGCAGCCGCCTTTTCTGCGCTGTTGCGGGTGTTCGAGATTGACCCGGCCAATCCGTCGGTGCGCGAACGGCTGGTGCTGCTGGCGGTGGAGGCGGGCCAGCTGCCTGCTCTGGCCGAGGCTGCGCGGCGGGTGCTGGCTGACGTCGAGGAGCCATCGCTGCGGCAGGAAATCCTCATGCACATTGCCGAGGTCGAGGAGCGCCAGCCCGACCGAAAGAGCGAGGCCGAGGCCGCCTTGCGTGCGGTCCTGGAACTGGATCCGCTGCACATGGGTGCCTATCGCGCGCTGGCGCGGTTGGTGCGCGATGGTGAGCGTTGGGGGGCGTTGCGCGATCTGATCGAGGCGCGCGAGCAGCACCTGCCCGACGTGAAGGAACGGCTGGCCCTGCTGTGGCAGGCGGTCGAGATCGACGAAGCGTTGCTCTACGACCGCGACCACGCGACCGAAGTTCTGCGCCGGATCGGGGCTTTGGATCCGACCGACCTGCGCGCCTGTCGCGTGCTGGAACGGAACTATGTGGCGGCCGAGCGTTGGCGCGATCTTGACGAGCTGCTGGTCCACGAGGCCGATCTGGTTCCGCGCGAAGAGCTGCCCGAGTTGAAACTGCGGCGGGCCGAGATCGCGCTGGTACGCTTCAGCAACGCGAGCGCGGCGCTCGATCTGCTGGCCGAAGTCCTGGAACTGGCGCCGGGTCATGCCCGCGCGATTGGGCTCACGGAACGGGTGCTCGACGATCCGGAACAGCGGCGGCGTGCGGCCATGATGCTGGAACCGCTATACGCGGCGGCGGAGAATTGGGCGCGCCTGGTGGAAATTTTCGACATCGAGCGCGAGGGGCAAGAGGGGCCGGCGGCGGTCGCCTTGTTGGTGCGCAGGGCCGAGGTGCAGGAGACGCGCCTGCAGTCACCGGGCGCGGCCTGGGAAACCCGGCGCGCCGTGCTGGCGTTGGATCCGCAGTCCGAGACGGCCTTGCTGGAGGCCGAGCGGCTGGCGGGCGTTCTGGGGTGCTGGAACGATCTGCAGACGTTGTACCAGGAACTTGCGGGCAAACGCGATTCCTCGGACATCGCCGGAATCGCCGACCTGCTGTCGCGCGCAGCCCGGCTCTTCCAGGGCCCGCTCGCGGATCGCAGCGCGGCCATTCGCACTTGGCGGCGCGTGCTCGACTTGGACCTCAGCAACGCGCGGGCCGGTGCCGCGGCCGCCGCGGCGCTTGAGACTCTTTACGCCGAGACGGCCGACATCGAGGGCCTGGTCTACGTGCTGCGAGCCCGCAGTGAATGGAGCGAGGATCATCACGAGCGGGCCGCGCTTGGTCTGCGCATAGCAGATCTGGAAGAGAACTCCCTGCGCAATCTCCCGGCAGCCGTGGCCAGCTACCGCAGCTTGCTCGACGGCGAAGGCGAAGCAGCGGACAAAGCCTTCGAGAACCTGGAACGCATCTTCCAGCAGTCGGGCCAGGCGCGCGAACGGGTCGAGCTTCTGCGTCGCCGCGCGGAGATGGTCGAGGCGGCAGCTCGCAACCAGTTGCGCCACCGCATGGCTGCCATTCTGGAAACCGAGCTTCACGATGCGGATGAGGCCATCGCCACCATCCGCCCGGTGCTCGACGACACCCCCGACGACATCGAGGTTCTTCGCACGCTGGCGCGCTTGTATCAGAGCAAGGGGGCGGCGGCCGAGCACCTCGAGATCCTGGAACGGCTGCTGGTGCTGGCGGCTAACGATCGAGATCGCATCGATCTGTTGCGTCTCATTGCGGGGTTGCTGCAGGGGCCTCTGGGCCGGCGCACCGAGGCGATGGAACGTTGGCGCGAGATCCTCAAGCTGGCTCCCAACGAGGCCGACGCGTTGGCCGAGATGGAGCGTCTGTTGGACGACAGCGACATCTCCCTGCGCTTCGCAGCGGCCGAAACCCTGGAGCCCATCTACCGGGCCTCGGGTGATGGACCACGCTTGGCCCGCGTCTTGCGTGTCTTTATCAAACTGGCCGAGGATGCGGGGGCGCGAGCTGGTTACCGGGCTCGCCTGGCTGAGATCGAAGAGAACAAGCTAGGCGACAAGCAGGCCGCGCTGCACACATGGGCCGCCGCAATTCGTGATGGAACATCCGATCCCGACCTGGGCCAGTTGCTGGACAACTACGAACGGCTCGCGCTTGCGTCGGGGATCGAAAATGTGATCGAGATCATCGATCTCTATCGCGCGATTGAGCCCGATGTCTTGGCCGAGGAAACCCGATTGCGGGTGCAGCGTTCCGTGGCCGAGCACGCCCTGACCTTGGGCGACTTGCCCCTGGCCATCGATTACTTCAGCCGCATCACCGAGCGGCGCCCGGATGACGACGCGGCGTTGGGAGCTCTGGAACGAATCTACCGCCAGCAGGACAATCTGGCCTCGCTCTACGAAGTCATCTTGCGACGGGCGGATTTGGCCGACATTCCCAGTGTCGAGGTGGCCCTGCGGCGCGAAGCGGGCAGCCTGGCGGTTCGTCTGGCCAGAAAGGACGAGGCGATTGCAGCCTGGGAGCGGGTTTGGACGCTGCTGCCGGGCGACTCCGAGGCGGTGGCGGCGCTGTACGCTCTCTATGTCGAGTTGCGCCGTTGGGACGATCTGGTGAACCTGATCGAACGTCGGCTGGAACGGGACCTCAGCCGAGACCAAGACATCGAACTGCGTTTCCGATTGGCGCAAATCCAGCGCATCGAGCTGGCCAACCGCGAGCGCGCCCTCGAGTATCTGGGCCAGGTCTTGGAGCGCGAGCCGGATCACGCGGCCAGCATCCAGATCCTGCAGGACTTGCTGGAAGATCCCGAGGCGCGCATGACGGCCGCCAGCCTGCTGGAGCCGGTCTACATCCGGCGCAGTGCCTGGAAGGAGTTGGTGGGGATCGACAGCCTGCGACTCAAGTACAGCGAAGATCCGGAACAGCGTCTGACCTGGACCAAGCGGATCGCGCAGGTCTACGAAGAGCAAATCGAGGATCTGGACGAGGCCTTCAATTGGTATGGACGCGTGTTCCAGGAAAAAGCCACCGAGCCGGCGGCCCTGGAGCAGCTGCTGCGCCTAGCTCCCAAGCTGGGTCGCTGGCGTGACCTGGGCAAGCTGCTCGACGAGTTCCTCGACAACGAGCTGTCCAACCCCGACGAGGTGTTGGCACTGGTGCGCGTGGCTATCCGAGTCTACGATCAGGAGTTGGGCGATCGCGACGCCGCCCGCCGGCACTACCGGCGCCACCTCGAGGCCCAGCCGGGCAACCGGGCCGCTGCAGAGCTCTTCGAGGAGGCGTTGGAGCGCTGGGAGGCGTGGAGCGAGTTGCGCGACTTGCTCGACGAGCAGGTGCGCATGGTCGAGTCGCCCGCGGACCGCGCCGATCTCTTGCGTCGCAGCGCCCGCATCAGTGAGGAGAACCTGTCGCAGGGGAGCGCGGCGGTGGATTCATTGCGCGCGGTTTTGGAAATCGATCCCGACGACGCGCTGGCTTCCGCATCACTGGAGCAACTTCTGGCCGCCGCGGAACGCTGGGAGGATCTGCGAGACCACCTGGTCTGGATGTTGGGACGGGCCCAAGAAGTCACCGCCAAGGACGCCATCACCCTGGAGCTGGCCGAGGTGGAAGGCAAGCGCCTTGGTCATGCCTCGCTGGCCGTCGACTACTACGGCGAGGTGCTGGGGCGCACCCCTCGCCATCCCAACGTCATCGCGGCGCTCGAGGGAATGCTGGGAGATCTGGAGCAACGGGTGCGGGTGGCCGAGCTGCTGGAACCGGCCTACCGGACCTTGCGCAACCTGCGCAAGTTGTCCGATATCCTCGAGGTTCGCCTGGAGACAATCGAGGATCCACCTCACCGTGTGGCAGCCCTGCGCGAGAAGGCGGCCGCGGAAGTCCAGCTCGGTCGCGCGGCCGAGGCTCTGGATGCGCTGGGGCGGGCGTGGCTGGAAGATGTGGCGGACGCTGCGACGCTGGCCGAGTTGGAAGGCCTGGCTGGCGCAGCCAACGGTTGGCAACGCTTGGTGGCCATCCTGGACAAGGGCATCGAGGCGACCTTGCTTCCCGACCTGCGCGCGGATCTCTACGCGCGCAAGGCCAAGATTCTCGAGGAGCGGTTGGCGGCCCCCGACTTGGCCATCGAGGCGTGGCGCGAAGCCATCGCCTCACGCTCCGATCATCAGCAGGCATTCGTGGCCATCGAGCGTCTGCTCGAGGCTGCGGGCCGTGCGGCTGAGCTCGCTGAGACTCTGGAGAAGCATGCCGACGTGGTGGTGGAGGCACGCGAGCGCGAGCAGTTGACCAAGCGGGTGGCCGTGCTGCACGAGCGGGTGCTGGGGCAGCCGGAGAAAGCCATCGCGGCTTGGCGTGCCGTGCTTGACCTGGATCAGGAGAACGCAGAAGCGCTCGATGCCCTGGAACGCCTGTACAGCGGGCGAAGCGACTGGAGCAGCCTGGCCGAGGTGCTGCAGCGGAAGATCGAAGGCTGTCACGACGTGGTGACCTTGCGCAAGCTGTGGTTCCAGGCGGCCCACCTGCACGACGACAAGCTCAATGACGCATCGGAGGCGGCCAGCCAGCTGCGCGCGATTCTGGACATTGATCCCGACGATGCCGAGGCTCTCGATTTTCTCATCCAGATCCATGGCCGCGAGGGCAAGCACGCCGAGTTGGTCGATGTGCTCGATGCGCGTGCACGCGGGGCCAGCAGCCCCGAGGAGCGAGACGCGCTGGCGCTGCGAGCGGCACAACTGGTGCAGACGGAGCTCAGTGATGTGGCGGGCGCCGTGCAACGATACCGTATCGTCCTCGAACGGACGCCCAACCAGGAGCAGGTACGCACGGCCCTTTGGGAGCTGGCGCGCCACGAGGACCACCGCGCGCCGGCCATAGCCGTGCTGGAGCCCGTGCTGCGGGCCGGGCAGGAATGGCGCTCGCTGGTTGACCTGCTGGAACTGCGTCTGCTCGGCGAAGATGAGACGGCGCGGCGCCTGGCGACCCTGGCCGAGATGGCGCGGGTCGCGGAGGAAGCTCTCCACGATGCAGGGGCAGCCTTTGCCATGTGGGCCCGGGCGCTGGCCGAAGACGCCGGCGATGCCACTGCGCGCGCGGCGCTGGAACGTTTGGCCGGCGCACACGCTGCGCTGCCCGAGTTGGGCAAGATCTACGAGGACTGCCTGAAGGGCAGCTACGACACCGAAGTGCAACGCTGGCTGGCCTCGCGTCTGGCGGTCCTGTACGAACAATCATTGGGCAATCCGGCACGCGCGGTCGAGCTCTGGCGGGAGGTGGCGGGCATGCCCGGCGGTGAGGCGGAGGCGCTGGGGCATCTGGAGGTTTTGCTGCGCGGGCTGGAGCGCCACGCCGAACTGGAAGAGGTGTTGGCCCGCCAGGCCGAGATGGCGATGCACGGGCCGAGTCAGGCCGATTTTCTGGCCGCCCTGGGTGAGCTGCGCTTGCATCACTTGTCCGATATCGACGGTGCCATTGATGCCTTTCGGGCCTCGCTGGAGCGCGTGCCCACGCAGGTCGCGGCCTTGGCAGCCCTGCGTGCGCTGGCGGCTGGCGCGGAGCCGTTGCCGGCCGTGCTCGACATCTTGGAACCACTGGCCGAGGCGCGCGGTGATTTCGTCGAAGTGGCGGTACTGGCGCAGGCGCGGCTCTTGCGCAGCGAGGATGCCATCGAGCGGGCTGGACTCTGGCGACGAATTGCCGACCTGGCGGAAGTGCGTCTGGGCGACCTGCCGCGTGCGCTGGATGCCCTGGGCCGTGCGCTGCACGAGGATCCCCACGCCTTCGACACAGCCGATCAGCTCGAACGGGTGGCGGAGCGTGCGGGTACGCCGGTGGAGGCCGCTTCTCGGCTGGAGGCCGTGCTGGATGCGCTGGATGGATCGACGTTGGCCCAGATGGGGATGCGGGCGGCCAGCCAGTACTTGAGGGCCGGGGGTGCCGACAACGAGGCCGCGGCCGAGCGGATTTATGCGCGCGTGCTGGAAGTCGATGCGGAGAACGTCGCGGCGCTGGAGGCCGTGGAAGCGCTCTATCGTCGTCGGGGTGATGGGCGGAAAGTGGCTGCCATGCTGGAGCGGCGGGGTGCGCTGGAGCTGGAACCGACGCTCCGGTTGGCGCTGTTTGGCGAGGCCGCCAGTCTGCACGAAGCCAGTGGCGATCTCGCCATGGCCATCGCCGCCTGGCGGTCGGGACGAGAGGGAGACGAGTCCAATCTGCAGGCGCTCGACGAGCTGGCGCGGCTCTACGAGAGGGCGGGCCAGCTTGAGGGATTGGTCGAAGCCTTGACTGACAAGTCGCACGTGATTGACGACAACGTCGAGCGCGCGGCGCTCTACCTGCGCATTGGCACGCTCAAGGCCGGGCCGCTGGCCGATCTCGATGGCGCCGCAGCGGCGTTCCGCGAGGCGCTCGACCTTCAGCCCGAAGACGGCGTCGCTTTGGCGGCCCTGGCCGACATCGAGGAAAGGCGCGGCGACTACACGGCGCTCGAGGAGGCGCTGCTGCGGCAGTTGTCTGCCGTCAGCGGACTGGGCTGCGTTCCGGTCTTGACCCGACTGGCGCGCAACGCGGCCGAGCGGCTCAATGACGCTGACCGTGCACTGGTGTACTTGCACCAGGTGCTGGATGCCGATGCTGAGAATCGCGAGGCCTTTGCCGAGACGGAGCGGATCTTGGCTTCGCTTGAGCGCTGGCACGAGTTGATCGAGGTGCTGGAACGTCGGGCAGAGGTCGAGGCGCGCACGGGCCATGCCCACGAGGAACTGGCTTGCCGCGTTTCCGTGGCGAGCATTTGGGGCGAGAAATTGGGTGCCACGGACAGCGCCCTGGAAGCCCTGCAGGCCGTGCTGGCCCGCGATCCCCGCCACTTCCCGTCGTTGCTGGCGGTGGCGCAGATTTTCGAGAGCGACGAACGGTGGGACGAAGCCGCTCAAGCGCTGAAACAGGCCACGGAGATCGCATCGTCGTCACAAGAGCGGGCCATGCTCTTGTGCCGCATGGCTAGGGTGCGGGCGGCCACCGGAACCGCGGCCGACGAGGTGTCCGCTCTCTACCACTCGGCCTTGGATCAGGATCCCACCTGCATGGTCGCGGTGTTGGCCCTGGAGGAGATGGCCCGGGCCGCGAACGACCCGGGGCAACTGGTGCAGGTGCTGGAGGCGCGCGAGGGGTTGGAAGGCGATGCGGGCAAGCGCAAGGCCTTGCTTGCGGAGATGGCGTCCCTGTACGCTGGGCCTTTGGCTCGACCCGATCAGGCGGTAGGTCCGCTGGGGCGGTTGCTCAGCCTGTCGCCCGAGGATGTGGTGGTACAGGAACGACTGGGCACGACGCTCATCGCGGCCGGGCGGGTGGATGAGGGTGAATTCGCGCTCTCGCAATTGGCGGATCAGTTCGGCCGGGCCAAGCAGCCCAAGAACGTGGCGCGGCTGCAGTTCGTGCTGGGCGGGTTCGCCGAGACGCGGGGCGATCTGGCAGCGGCCAAGCAGCGCTTCCTGGCGGCATATCAGATCGATCCCACGCAGGCGACCACGCTAGCGGCGTTGGCCCATCTGTCGGTCGCACAGAGTGACAGTGAGAACGCACGCAAGTACTACCGCACCTTGCTCCTGCAGAGCTTCGACGAGAAAGCCGTCGGGCTAAGCAAGGCGCAGATCTACCTCGCGCTGGGCAAGCTGCACCAGGAAGCGGGCGAGTTGCCCAAGGCGCGCAACATGTTCGAGCGCGGGCTAGAGATCGACGTCAAGAGCGAGGCCCTCAGGCAGGCGCTGGCAGCCCTGCCAAAGTAGGCATGCCAGCCACAACGGTCCCGCGAGTCCGCCCCAGATTTCACCACAGAGAGCACAGAGGCCACAGAGGCCGGAAGGAAAGGGTTCCGGATCCGGGTCCGAACCCTTCTTTTCTTCGGATCCGTCTCTGTGATCTCTGTGATCTCTGTGGTGAAACTCCGGATCGCACATCTGGTCGCGGTGAATCGCGAAAATGGGTGGCCCTCCCCGGTCACTCGTTTTCGGGGAACAACCGCCAGATGTGGAAGGGCTTGTCCCTGCCGGAGTAGAGCCGAGTAAACGGAGGCTGGGTGAGCGACCCATCCTTGGCGTAGGTCAGGGCGTAGCGCACCCCGAGACGCCTGAGCAGAGGGTTGGTGGGCGAGGCACGCAGGTTGAACGAGCCATCGTTGCCGTTCTTGAACTCAATGCGGGCGTCGTCGAGCGGGAGTTGATAGTAGGCGATCTCCGCGTATCGGTTGTAGATCGGCTCGAAATCGCCCGAGGGATCGAGCGCGCGCCACAGCGCGAGTTGCGGATGGAAATGGACGCCGGTCAAGGCGCGTGCTCCCATGGTGGCTAGCAGTGTGCCAATCAGTGGTTCGGGGGGGCCACCACTCGCGAGCCACAGACTGTGCAACCCGCTGGCACGATCCTCTTGCACCACCTGCTGTACGGCTTTGTAGAGTGGCGAGGCTTCGACGCGAGGAAACCCGATTGACAGGGGGTTGAAGTTGCCAGCCGTCACGACCAGCTCGATGGCCAGAACGCCGGCGAAGATGCGGCGCCTGCCCAGCAGCAGCAGCAGGACCTGCAGTGCGATGCATCCTGTCACTAGTTGCATGGTCACCGGAAACCACCCCCCTCCGAGCAGGACCGTCTTGGGAAACACATTTCTGATGTGTTGCAGAGACACTCCGATCCAGAAATAGAAGCCCGCCGTCGCCAAGACCACGGCAGATGCGGCCAGCCATTCACGCCGGGTGAGTGGCTTGGGCTCGGGATCGGGCTTCAACAGGTAGAGGCTCAACACGATGGAAACCAGCCCAATCGCGAGCTGCGAGCGAAAGCCTTGGGTGTGGGACCACAGCGTGACGTCAGCCAGCCAGTGAGGAAAGTGAAAGCGACAGTACAGAACCTGAACCATCCCCAAGCCCAGAAGCGCCCAGCCTGCGGGATCCAGGCGTCGCCGAGCCCGCGTGAACAAGAGCACGGCGAACAACACGGCAGGAAGAAAAAGGATGAAGCCCGACGATTCGCTGGCGTTGAACACGGCGCTACCGATGGGCGCGATGCGGGTGGTTTGGAAGTTGTACACAGCGCCAAAAAGCTGGGCCAGGGTGTAGTCGCCCCCGTTCAGGCGACGCCGGCCCGGGTAGGCACTGGTGGCCAGCGCCTGCAGATCAGGCCACGCGGCCAGCAGATAGCAGCCGACCAGACCCAGCGCCACGCTTGCCGCGAGAGCCGTGCTCAGCCCGAGTTGACGGCGCGAAACGCCCTGCCAGGTCCGGTCGCGGATGATCACCCCCACCAGCATGGCAGTGAAGGCGTAGACGAGCGGAACCATCCAGGGCGGGTAAAGTTGCAGGACGAAGCCGGCACCGGCGTATCCGGTGACCAGCGCGGCCCACACCGCCTTGGGCAGAGAGCGCGCGGCAAGCAGATGATGAAGACCGACCATGACCATGGCAGCGAAGCCAGCGGTATAGGCCGGGAAATGGCTCCAGCAGATGGGGTAGGCCGAGGCACAGAACCAGAACGCTCCCAATAGCGGAAGGAATCGCTGTTTGGGAAAGACGATCTCGAGCGCGAGATACAGCGTGGTGAAACAGAAGAAGGGAGAGAACCACCACAGCCAGGCCAGGCCCGCCTGTGAACCAAAGAGGAGGTAGCCCCATGTCACAGGCCTGACCACGCTGGCGGGATGCAGAACCGGCACCCAGGAAATGAGCAGCATGTTCTGTCCGTTGCCGATGTTGGTGTTGTGTACAGGAAAACGAGGCTTGTGCGTGAACTGTGCCTGTGACCACAAGCTGGAAATTGCCCATTCGTCGCTGCGGATAGCTTGCGACTTGGCCATGAGGAGATCGCGCAGCCAGGGCGCTCTGCCGTGCAGGGCTTTCAGGATCGGCTGGGCCAGGTAGTGCTCTTCGGCTTCTTGCGGAGCCCACAACTTGGCGGAGAGCGCGATGGACGATCCGTGGATATGCATCGCCACCAGAGCGGCAAAGAGCAACCAGACTGCGCTGAGCAACCGGACACGAAATGACAGATGCGCCACCCAGGCCAGCATTCTGGCGACGCGTTTGGGTGGAGCGACGGGATCGGGGTTGCTGGCGCGAAGCGACATGGAAAGAGGAACGCATTTTGCCACGAGTTGGCCGAATGAGACTCATTTGACAGCAGGCCTGGTAGTGCGTAAGACTGCGTCGAATCTTGTCGGAGCGCGCTGGGAGCCGCTCCTCTGAAAAAGAAAGGTAGGGATACGCAATGACTCGAACACTAAAGGCCGTCATGTCTCTCGTCCTTGGCGGAACGCTCTTCATCGCCACCGCGTGCGAGGACCAGAAGTGCAAGGAAGACCTGCAGGCTGCTCAGACCGCTTCTGAGACAGCTCAGAAGAACCTCGCTGGAAAGCAGAATGAGCTGAACGCAGCCAACGCCAGGCTGGCCGCGGCCCAGGCCGAATCGGCGAAGCTGAAGAAGGATCTGGACGAGGCCAAGGCAGCGGCCAAGCCGGCCGAGCCTGCGGCTCCTGCTCCGGCCGCCAAGAAGGGCAAGAAGTAACCAAGCGGCAAGCGATCGGGCTGGGCCATGGACGCCCAGTGAGGTGTCAACGGACGCCCTCGAATGCCCAAGAAGACAAGCCCTCGACGGGGATGACCCTCGGGGGCATTTTCTTGTCTGGGGCTTGCGCGGCGCGATTTTTTTCTTCGCTGGCGGGCTATTTGGCCAGGAGCCGCCCGCGCAGCAACTCGTGCTGACGCCACATCTCATCCGGCATGCGGGTGCCGAAGCCATCGAAGAACTGCCCCACGGCATCCACTTCCGCCAACCAGTCCTTGCGGGCAATGGCGAAGAGCTTGTCCATCGATCCCTGTGGCATTTCCAGGCCAGTCATGTCGATGTCCTTCGGGTCCGGCACGTGGCCGATAGGCGTCTTCACCGCTTGGACCTCGCCGCGGCAGCGGGCGAGGATCCACTCCACGATGCGCAGGTTTTCGCCAAAGCCCGGCCAGAGGAACTTGCCGTTCTCGTCGGTGCGGAACCAGTTCACATGGAAGATCTTGGGTTGGAACTTGATCCGCGAGCCCATGTCCAGCCAGTGGCCGAAGTAGTCCGCCATGTTGTAGCCGCAGAAGGGGAGCATGGCCATGGGGTCGCGCCGGACCTCGCCCAGAGCGCCGAACTGGGCTGCGGTTCGTTCGCTGGCCATGCTGGCGCCCAGGTACACGCCGTGGTTCCAGTCGAGCGCTTGGTAGACCAGCGGCGCCAAGGTCGCGCGGCGTCCACCAAAGATGATGGCGTCTATGGCCACGCCGTGGTGCTGGTTGTAGCGGAACGAGTGGGTCGGACAATTGGTGAAGGGCGCTGTGAATCGGCTGTTGGGGTGGCTGGCCAGAATCGCAGTTCCGTCCTTGTCCTTGAGGCCTGGCTTCCACGGCCGGCCTTGCCAGTCCAGGGCTTGGTTCGGGGGCGAATCGTCGTGGCCCTCCCACCACACGGTGCCGTCGGGCTTGAGCGCCACGTTGGTGTAGATGGTGTCGCGGTTGATGGTGGCCATCGCCACCGAGTTGCTGCGCGAGTTGGTACCGGGCACCACCCCGAAAAATCCCATCTCGGGGTTGACCGCCCAGAGGCGACCGTCGGTGTCCACTTTCATCCAGGCGATGTCGTCGCCCACGGTCCAGATGCGGTAGCCTTTTTGCTTTAGCCCCTCGGGCGGCAGCAGCATAGCCAGATTGGTCTTGCCGCACGCGCTGGGGAAGGCGGCCGCCACGTACTGGATGTGGCCGTTGGGCTCCTCGATACCGAGGATGAGCATGTGCTCGGCCAGCCATTTCTCACGCTGGGCCAGCACGCTGGCAATGCGCAGAGCCAGGCACTTCTTGCCGAGCAGGACGTTGCCGCCGTAGCCGCTGCCCACTGACCAGATGGCATTGTCCTCGGGGAAGTGCAGAATCAGGCGACGGTTGACGTCGAGATCGGCCTTGCTGTGCAGGCACTTGGTGAACTCTCCCTGGGGGCCAAGCGCATCCATCACCTCGCTGCCCATGCGGGTCATGATGCGCATGTTGAGCACCACGTAGATGCTGTCAGTCAGCTCGATGCCGATCTTGGAGAAAGGCGAGCCAATCGGGCCCATGGCAAATGGCACCACGTACATGGTGCGGCCCTTCATGGCGCCGCTGAAGATGTCACGCGCTTTGCGGTACGCCTCGCGTGGGCTCATCCAGTTGTTGGTGGGGCCAGCGTCACCCTGGAAACTGGTGCAGATATACGTGAGGTGTTCGGTGCGTGCGACGTCATTGGCCGCCGTCCGGTGAAAGTGGCACCCCGGCAGCTTCTCCTGGTTCAGCTGGATGAGCTCGCCGGTCTTGACGGCCTGGGCGGTGAGACGTTGTCGTTCCTCGTCTCTGCCGTCGCACCAGTAGATGCTGTCCGGCTGGCACATGGCGGCCATCGAGTCGACCCATTCCTGAACCTGCGCATACTTGATCATGAGATCACGATTTGTGACACGAACCGGTTGCCGGGGTCAACTAGAGCACCGAACGGTTTGCCGGACCGAGTGAAATTGCGAAGTTGCGAGCGGCC
>PMLB01000140.1 GCA_003158735.1 Myxococcales bacterium
CGGGCAGTCGCGTGGGGAGCCCGCCGGCTCTGCCGGCGGCGCACCATCGCGGGAGGGAGGGCGAGGCCGAGCGCGAGGGCGCGAGCGTAGCGAGCGGGCGTGGTGGGGAAGGTGCAGGTCCCGAAGTCCCCGAAGGGGGAAGCGAGGGGGATGGGGTGGCAGGTGGGGTGCCGAAGGGAGGAGCGAACCCTCCCAGGGTTCCCATGTCAAAGTTCTTTGCGCATCCACATCGCGGTCTTTGATCGCGCCATCTGGTATTCGTTGCTGGCGGCTACGGCCGAGGCCACGTCTTTGCGATCGATGACATCAAAGCCGAGCTTTTCGCCAACCAGGCCTTGCGTCCCGTCGGTGACAAGGTACAGGTGCAAGGCTCCCTCGGCGCGCGCCTTGCGCATGGCATTTTCCAGCAGGAGGTAGCCGAGGCCTTCGCCTCGTCGTTCCGGTGCGACCGCGAGAAGCCGCAGCAAGGCGTCGTCTCCAGCGGGCTCGATGGCCACGCACGCGGCGACGCGGTCGACCGTCTCGTCGGGGGCGGGGATGACCAAGAAGCTCGGCCAGGAGCGGTCCAGGTCGGCGTGGGTGATTCCGACCCGGCTGAGCAAGTGGCCAATCGCTTCCCGATCCTGGGCCCGTGCGCTGCGCACGGGATCGCCCAGACGCTGCAAGAGCTTGTCGTGCAGTCCTCCGAAGTCGCCCGAACTCATGATGACGACGGTGTCCCCCGGCGCTGCTCGACTGGCCAGATGCTCCACGGTTGCGGGTACGCCGGACACGAGTCGGGCCGGTACCTCGTGGCTGCGCAGATCGGCCGCCAGGCGCTCCACGTCCAGCCTTTCGGCGGCCGGTACCTTCTCCGAGGCGTAGGCCGGGGCCAGCACGACCTCGTCGGCCACCGCCAGGGCGTCGACGAAATCCAGCTGAAAGACCGAGCGCCGGCTGGTCGCCGAGCGCGGCTCGAAGGCGACGATCAACTTGCCCGGGCCGTAGCGGCCCTTGAGTGCTCCCAGGGTTTCGCGAATGGCCGTCGGGTGATGGGCGAAGTCATCCACCACCGTGACTCCGGCAGCCACGCCCACGATTTCCTGGCGCCGTCTCACCCCGAGAAAGTGCCGTATGGCCTGCGTTACGGCAGGCTGTTCGACGCCCAAGACGTGGGCGGCTGCGATGACACCGGTCAGATTCTCGAGATTGAAGATGCCGGCCATGCCGACGTCCAGATTACCCATCACCTTGCCGGCGCACGCCAGGCGCAAGATGGTCCGTCCTCCCAGCTTTCTGCCGGTGACCTCGAAGGTCCAGTCAGCGTCGGAGCCGGGGCGACCGTAGCTGGTGACTCCGCAGCGCGCGGCGCGGGCCACCTCCATGGCGCCCGGCGAAGCGGCACACACAACCAGATGTCCCTCGGGCGGGATGAGCGCGATGAATTCGCGGAAAGCATCCTTGACCGCCGCCTCGTCGGCGAAAATGTCGGCGTGGTCGAATTCCACCGAAGTCAGAATTACGACTTGCGGTTGGTAGTGCAGGAACTTCGACTTCTTGTCGAAAAACGCGGTGTCGTATTCGTCCCCCTCGACCACAAACTCTGGCCCGGTGCCGAGGTGCCAGGACTGGCGGAAGTTCACCGGCACGCCGCCGATGAGAAACGAGGGATCCCGGCCGGCCTGGGCGAGTACGAAGGACATCAGCGAGGAGGTGGTGGTCTTGCCATGGGTTCCGGCCACCACCACCGAGCGACGGGAGGTGAGGAACAACTCGGACAAGAGCGCGGGAAACGAGACCAGCGGGATGCGGCGCTCGGTGGCGGCCAGTACCTCCACATGGTCGCGCCGGCACACGTTGCCCACCACCACGCGGTCGGGGGCCCAGTCGAGATTCGCGGGCCCAAACCCTTCCATCACCGGGATGTTCTGCTCGGCGAGCTGGGTCGACATGGGCGGATACACGTGCTCGTCGGAGCCGCGCACGTCGTGGCCAGCGGCGCGCAGAAGCCCAGCCAGTGAACCCATGCCGGTTCCGGCAATGCCAATCAGGTGCAGTTTCATCGCACTTCAGCCGTCAGCCGCGAGGAATCTGGGACAAAGGGGCAGAAAGGACAAGACCGGGCCTCTATTTCCACTGCCAACCGCGAACTGTCAACTGTCGACTTCACTGGGGCACGCACCGGGGATCGCGAGGGGGCAACTGCGGCGCGAAGGCCTTGACCTGCAGCACGAACTGAACGTGAAAATCGCGCAGGAGTCCGCCGTCCTGCATGTGTTGGCCACCTGAGGTGTCCCACCTCAGCGCCGACACCACGGTCGAACCGCAGGCATCGAGACGACCGCGTTTGCGCTGGGTGAGCCAGGACGACTCCCATTCTCGGGCGGTATCGCGATCGCAGCGCCGCTCGCCGGCCCCACAGCCAACCGTGAGAACGTCGTACCACCAGGGGCCCTTGGGACCGTACTCGGCGATGCGCACCAACGGCGTCAGGCCCTGGCCCTTCTGGGCCTCGCGGCTCTTGATGACGAACTCGTGGCTGCTGCCCGCGGGCAGGTCGACGTAAAAGCACGCCTCTTGCCTCCCGTCGTGGTGGAGCCGCCCCAGGGTCGGGGAGGTGAGCACGATCTCCCCTGCCGCCACAGACATGCGGATCTCGAAGCGCTTGTGATCCGCGGCCGGCGGAACCGTCTCGACATTGTCGCGGAGCTCGCGGCAGCGACAATGCCCGTCCTGGCAGCGCGCCCCGGCCAGCTCGGCGGCTGGCAGCGAAGCCGCGCTGTCAACATGCTGCGCCGTCTCGACAGCGCTTTCTCCGGACCCATGCGCGCACTCCATCGCGAGCAGGGGAACCATCGTGAGTAGCCATGGACGCAACCGCATTGCGCACGTAGGATACTACGCCCGTGCTTCGTATTGCCTGCAAGATCTTGTTGCTTTCCAGCCTGCTGCTCCCGGCTTGCGCCACGAGCGACGACGGCAAGCCCATAAACTTCTCCCTCACGGCCCAGCAGAACTACGAGAAGGGCCTGGCCGATCTGAAAGACGAGAACTACGCCGAGGCGTTGCGCTACTTCACCTACGTGAAGCAGAAGTTCCCCTTCTCGAAGTATGCGGCCTTGGCCGAGCTGGCAGCGGCAGACACCGAGTTCGAACGCGGCAGCTACCAGGAAGCTATCGATGCCTACAAGAGCTTCTTGCGCTTGCACCCCAAGCACGAAAAGGTCGCAGAGGGCTACGTGTCATTCCGCATCGCTGAGGCGCATGTCAAAGAAATGCCCGATGACTGGTTTCTCATCCCACCGTCCTATGAGAAGGACCAGTCGGTGGTGCTGGATGCCCTGCGCGAGCTCAACAATCTCGTCGACCGCTTCCCCAACTCGAAGTACCTCAAACCGGCGGGCGAGTACCGACGGACGGTCCTACGCCGCCTCATCGACCACGAGGTCTTCGTTGCGCGCTTCTATCTGGACCGTGGCCATCCCAAGGGCGCCATCCTGCGCATCAAAGAGGCGTTGCGCCGTTACCCGGACTCGGGGCGCGACGCCGAGCTGTTGCTCACCCTGGGCGAGACGCAGCTCGAAATGGGCCAGCCGGCCACGGCCAAGCAAACCTTCCTGCGCATCACGCCGGAGAATGCCTCGACCGTCGAGGTCAAGCGCGCCGAGTTGTTCCTCGAATTCATCAAGCGCCACGACGGCGACGAGCCCAAGGATGAAACGCCCCACGGCTGATTCCGTGCTGGAAACGCCACTCAAGACGGCCCTTCGCTAAATGACCGGTCGCAATTCAAGGACAAGCACTTCCTTCTCCCCTCTCCCGTCGGGAGAGGGGCCGTGGGTGAGGGAGATATTTCCCCTGGGCCAGACGCTGAAGCGACGCCGGTGTCGTGCCTCAAGTCCGCGGCATGGGTTCACGTCCAACACAGTACCCTCACCCCAGCCCTCTCCCGTCGGGAGAGGGAGAAGTGTGTCCGCTGACCGCCGCCCCGCATTGATGGGCAGAAATCCGGGCGCAAGGGCCCTGCAATTCAGGCCCATCCCAGGCGCTGCGGTCCGCAGATCACGACCGGTCATTTAGTGGCCCGNNCGCGCGTTGGGCGTGCAGGCCCGGGACGTGGGCTACGCGGGCATGAAGGACCGCAATGCCACGACCCGCCAGTGGCTGAGCCTGCCGGCGGTCGAGCCGTCGCTGGCCGCTGCCGTCGAGCTGGACGGGCTGCGCGTGCTGGACGCGCGTCGGCACCGCAACAAGTTGCGCGTGGGACACCTGCGCGGCAACCGCTTTGAGCTGGTGTTGAGCGAGATGGCCGCTGGCGAAAGCGATAGTCTGCGCGCGCAGCTCGTGCACGTCGCGGGCCACGGTCTGCCCAACCGCTACGGCCACCAGCGCTTTGGCAGCGCGGGAGACAACGTGCAAGTCGGCCTCGAGATCCTGCGCGGGAGCCGACGCGAGCGGGACCACCGTCGGCGCAAGCTGTTGCTCTCGGCGGTGCAGTCGGCCGTGTTCAACCGGGTGCTCGACTTGCGCGCAGCCAGCGGCGGACTCACGCTGGTGCGGCTGGGGGATATCCTGCAGAAGACCGACAGCGGGGGCTCGTTCGTGTGCGACGAGCCCGAGCGCGATCAAGCGCGCGTGAATACCGGCCAGCTGGTCCCCACCGCGCCCTTGCCCGGCAGCCGCTTCATGGAACCGCCCGCCGGCACGCCTGCGCGCGCGCTGGAGGACCAGGCGCTGGCCGACGTCGGGCTTGCCCCCACCGAGCTTGCCCAAGCCGGCCGCGACTTGCCCGGCGCCCGGCGGCCGGTGGTCACGTCGGTCACCCTGGGGGATCCACCACTGCAAGGAGACAGCAATGGCCCGGGCACGGCCCGCCTGTTCTTTTCCCTGCCCGCGGGCAGCTATGCCACGGTCCTGCTCGAGGCTCTTGGCGTGGCCGTGGGCTCGTGACTGAATAGGGCTGGCCATGAGAATTCTGGGAAAAGAGCCGGTTGGTCGAGAGGCGCGCGCGGGCTTGTGGTCCGTGCCATCGGTGCTGCTCATGGTGGCGTTGCTGTTCTTTCTGGTGGTCCTCTTGCGCACCGCTTGGGTTTGCGACGACGCCTACATCACTTTCCGGACCGCCCGGAATTTCATCAACGGCCACGGCATGCGCTGGAACCAATTCGAACGCGTGCAGAGCTTCACCCATCCGCTGTGGTTCTTCGTGATGAGCACGCTGACCCTGGTGGTGCGAGATTTCTATGCTTCGGCGTTGCTCGCACCGGTGCTCCTGTCGATGGCCACCGTGACTTTCTTGGTGTGGCGTGCGACGGAGTCCAAGACCCTGGGCCTGCTGGGCCTGGCGCTCCTGGTTTCCAGCAAGTCCTTGGTGGACTACAGCACCAGCGGATTGGAGAACGCGCTATCGCATTTTCTTTTCGTCCTGTTCCTGCTGGAGCTGGTTGGCCGCTGGCCGTTTCGACGCTGGACTCGTGCCGACAGCACTGCGCCCGATGCCTTTCGCCTCGCTTTCTTGTCGGGCCTGATGACGCTCAACCGGCCCGACACTTTCTTGCTCACCCTGCCCGCCCTGGCGCTGGTGTTGCGTTCCAGTTGGAGATCCCGTCGAACCTGGTGGTTGCTGGCCAAGGCCTTTGCACCTCTTGTGCTGTGGGAGCTGGTCGCGCTGGTCTACTTCGGTTTCCCGTTTCCCAACACCGCCTACGCCAAGCTGGGAATGGGAATTCCCGCGCTGTCGATGATGCGACAAGGACTGGCCTACTTCGCCAACGAGCTGGTCTTCGATCCCCTGGCCCTGGTGATTCTGCTCCTGGCGACGGTGGCGCCTTTCGTGGTGCGGGAACGCCGTCTGCAACCGGTGAGCGTAGGTTTCCTACTCTACGCTTTGTACGTGGTTCGCATTGGCGGCGATTTCATGGCAGGGCGGTTCTTCTCGCTACTGGTGGTGGGGGGCGTTTTCGTGATCCTCTGCTGTGCGCCCGCCGGCCTGCGACGAAGGCAATGGCTTTCTGCACTGGCTGCCATGGCGGTTGTCGGCCTGGGGGTCTCGATCACGCCGAGGCCGGTGTTGACCACCGAGCTCGTCTCGGACGGCAAGGCAGGAAGGAACTTCTATGCTCATGGCATCGTCGATGAGCGTCTCTGGTATCTGAAGGAGAGTTCGCTCTTCTGGCGGGACGGCGGCTCGGCGTTGGGCGGCTGGTTCACCGAACAGGGCAGGGCCTTGCCCCCGGGCAAGGCGTCGGTGCACATGACTCTCGGATTCTTTGGCTTCGCCGCTCCTACCGACGCCATCATCGTGGATCTGTGGGGCTTGACCGACCCTTTGCTGGCGCGCTTGCCCGCCGAAAATCCCAACGATTGGCGGATCGGCCATGTGGCGCGCGTGGTGCCCAAGGGGTATCTGGAAACCCTGGAGACGGGAAAGAACCAGTTCCAGGACAAGCGTCTGGGCGAGTTCTACCAGCATCTTTCGCTGATCACGCGCGGCCCGCTGTTCAGCTGGGAAAGGCTGAAGACCATTTGGCGTTTCAACCTCGGTTCCTACGACCATCTCCTCAAGCCGGCGACTTAGTACCGCCGTCCGCGCCTCGACCGCCAACCTGTGCTAGCTTTCGCGACGGAACCAGCCCTTGTGGCTGGTCCTTCTTTCAACGTGCCCCATGCGCATCACTGAACGCATCCTTGCTGCCACCCTAGCGGGCTCTGATTGGGTCCTATGGCTGCTGGTTTTTCTGTCCATCCTGTCGGTCACCATCATGGTCGAGCGGGCCATCCTCATGTGGGGCCACGCGCCGCGACTGGGCGATCTGAGTGAACGCCTGCTCAAGCTGCTGGCTGCCGGCGACTTGCCCGGCGTGCGTGAACTCTTGGGTCCGCCGCGCTCACCCGAGGTGCGCGTGGCTTTGGTCGGCCTGGCCGAGCTGCCACAAGGACGCATCGCTGCGGCCGAGGCCATGGCCAGCGCCCGATCGCACGAGCGCCTGGCCATGGAGAAGCACCTGGGCATCCTGGGCACCCTGGGCAACAACTGTCCCTTCATCGGTCTGTTCGGGACCGTGCTGGGCATCATCAAGGCCTTCGCCGATCTTTCCCACAATCAGGCGGGCGGCGCCGCGGTGGTGATGGCCGGGATCGCCGAAGCGCTGGTGGCCACCGCAGTCGGGCTCATGGTCGCCATCCCGGCGGTGGTGGCCTACAACATCTTTCAAGGTCGCGTGCGCCGCACGCTGGGTCGCGTGGACGCCATGGCGCACCTGATCCTGGCCCGGTCGCATGAAGAGAACAAAGCGGAAGCCGCAGGATCGTCGGGCAAGGGAGCGTAGACCATGGTGAGCGCGGCCAGTCGCTTCGAGGACGATGATTCGGGCCGGATGATCACCGATATCAACGTCACGCCGCTGGTGGATATCACACTCGTCCTGCTCATCATCTTCATGGTCACGACCACGTACATCGTGAACCCGTCGATCAAGGTCGAGCTGCCCAAAGCCGCGAGTGGGACCGAGCAGACGCGCACCACCCTGGCGCTGACCTTGACCAAGGAAGGTGTTCTCTACCTCAACGGTGAGCCATCCGACGACGCGGGGGTGGTTCGTTCCATCGCGACCGATCTGCCCAAGAACCCCGACCTGCAGGCCATCATCGCCGCTGACAAGGTGGTGCCTCATGGCAACGTGGTCCACCTGATCGATTTGGTCAAGCGCGCGGGCGTGCGCAAGTTCGCCATCAACGTCGATGCTGCCTACCAATCGGGTACGCCCCTGCCCGCGCTGCCCGCTGGCACCGTGCCGGCCGCCGTTCCCACGCCCTAGGGGAGAGCAAGCGTGGCAAACGGCGTTGCGCTCCGCGGGTGGCGTGCTCATGCGACCCTCTGGGGTGCGATGGCGGCACTGGTCGTGCACGTCACGCTGGCCCTGACCGTGTCCTCGATTCTGCGCCGGCCCAGACCAGCACGGTCACCCGTCACCTTCGAGATCAACACAGCGGAGAGGCTTCCCGTCCCGCTTGAGCCGTCGCCACCCGAAGCAAAACTCGAGCCCGCGACGCCCACTCCCCGTCTGGCCAGCCGACGGCCCTTGGCCAAGCCGCCTGCGCCGCTGCCGCCCCCGAATCGTGAGCTGCCTCCGGCACCGCCCAGTGTCGAGCCCCCGCCGCCGGTATTCGGCGTGACGCCTGAGTCGGTCGTCGAGGGTGAAAGTGGGGTGGCGGTCCCGGTGGGGAACACGCTCATGACCAAGGACCGCACACCGGCCAAGGAGCCGCCTGCGCCGCTTCCGCCGGCGGTCGACCCCAACGCCTTCGCGCCCGTGGCCGACAACTTGATCTGCGAGGATGCGGCCAGGGTCCTCGAGGTCAAGCCCGACTACCCACCCGAGGCTCGGCGTCTGCAGATCGAGGGCCAGGTGAAAATCCGCGTGGCCATCGATCGCCAGGGCAACATGCGCTGGGTTCGAGTCATCAAGTCTCCCGGCTACGGCATGGACGAGGCCGCCAAGCTCGGCCTGGCCCGGTCCAAGTTCAAGCCTGCCCGCGCCTGCGACGGCCGCCTGGTCGATCAGATCATCACCTACACCTACACGTTTCAGCTGCAAGACTGAAAGGTGGACAAGGCTGCGGGGCGCCGGTTATCCTCGGCTAGGGTTGTTCTGGGCGTCATGCGCGGATTCTCCTTCATCCTAGCCGTCTTTTTCAGCGCCCTCTACCCGGGCGCGGCGGCCTGGGCACAAGGCACATCGAACAATCCGTCTGCGGACCGGTCGTTCGACGTCCAGCTCTTCCATCCGGCGGTCGGCCCCAAGGGCTACGTCACCCTGGATAGCGCCGATGTTCCTGGTCATCTTCTCTACAACGTAGGACTGCTGACCAACTATCAATACGGCGCTCTTGCGCTCGACTCCACCGTCAATGGCGGCCTCACACAGCTGGACGTCGTGCACCACCAGGCCATGGCTGAACTCTACGGGGCGGTGGGCCTCTTCAATCTGTTCGAAGTGGGCGTCGCTGTGCCCATGACCCTGTACTTATCGGGCGACAACTTCGATTCGACCGGCCAAGGCACCAACACTTCGATTTCTGCCTACGGGATCGGCGACATCCGCGTGGAGGGCAAGGCTGCGCTGTGGGCCTTTGGCCCCGATCAGGCCTTTGTGTTCGGCCTTTCCGCGGGCGCCACCCTGCCCACAGGCAGTGCGGGCCGCGCCGCGACCTTCCTCGGCGACAAGACCGTCACCGGCCGGGGCCGGGCCTTGCTCGAATACCAGAGATCGGATCGCTTCCGTGCCCTGGTCATGCTGGGAGGCTTGTTGCGAGAGAAATCAAACATCTTTGGCGCGGTGGTGGGCGATCAGATGTTGTACGGCGCTGCGGTCGACTACCGCGTGCTGCCCGACATGTCCTTGCTGGCGGAGGTCAATGGCCGCGCCGGTTCGTGGAAATACGTAGACGCGAATCCGGTCGAAGTCGACGTGGCCATGCGCGCCTATCTGCCGGCCATGTTCAGTCTCTTGCTGGGCGTGGGCGTGGGTTTGGATCATGGCATCGGCAGCCCCATGTTCCGCGGTTTCGTGGGTGTGGGCTGGGCTCCGGACTTCCGCGACCGCGACCATGACGGCATCCTTGACAGTGTCGATCGCTGTCCCGACGAACCCGAGGATTTCGACGGCT
>PMLB01000033.1 GCA_003158735.1 Myxococcales bacterium
GAGGGTATGGCCGCAGCCATCCCCAATTTTTCCGCAGTAGTGGTCTCCTGATGTCGCCAGACAGGTCTCCGCCTGGCACACGCTGGGATCGCCCTGACAGATGTGATCTGTGCCACAGGTCCACCCGGTCTGCGGACACACAGCCCTGCAGTCGAGCGTCCCGCCACATCCGTCCCCAATCACGCCGCAATAGGATCCGCCGTCGAAGGTACACGCCAGCAGGCAATTGGTCCCTTTGCAAACGTGGTTGTTGCACGCTTGGTCGGCGGGACAATCGCCACAATGCAGGGTCTGACCGCAATTGTCTTCGACATCTCCGCAGTACTGGGTAGTTCCTGCGGTGCAAGCGAGCGCGGTGCAGATACCGCCGTCGCTGGTGCGCGGCTCAGCCAGAATCAGAATGGGGGTCTCGGGAGCCGACGCCCCTGCCTCCGGGGACCCGATCCCCACCGGAGCGTCGTTCGAGGCGCTCACTCTGTTGTCGACGCTGCAGGCGGCGGTCCACGCCAGAACACAGACGGCCCACGCCTGAACAGAAACTCTCGCCTGCCGGCACATCTGTACCTTCAGGCTGGCAAAAATGGGAACCCTGGGAGGGTTCCCAACCCCTCCCGCGATGGTACGCGGCGAACAGAGCTCACCGGCTCCCCACGCGATCGATATTTCACGCCTCATTCGTGTCCCTCCTGGACTTGGCCCTGGCTCAAGAGTACCCGCCATTTGTATTGTTTTGCAAGGAAAGAAACGTGAGCTCGGTTGCTTATCGTACTGTGTGTCGAAGACGTGTCGTGTAGGTCTTGGACGTACGGCCAACCAGTTCGGTCTCCGTTGAGGGAAGGGTTCCTCTTTCAATCCCGGATGTCTGCCGGGCGTCGTGCGCGTCCTCATTGCCAAGCGCAAATACCGGCTGTCCCCGTGGCGTTCGGGACGCAGGTGGCGCCAGCGGCGGTGGGGGGTGACGCAGGTGTTCCCGCAGGAAGGTGCAGTTCGGACGACAGGGTCGATCGGAGCGCGGAGAGGCGCCCGCCCGCAAGGCTCTTGCCGCCAGGTCGAAGCCGGGACAATCTGGACGCCATGGACAGGCAGAAACACAGCGCGCAGGCAGGCCAAGGCTGGTTCTTCTTCGCACTGGGGGCGCTGTGCCTCGCGGCTGGCGCGTGCGCAAACGCGGGACCGTTCATACCGGATAGCACGGAACGGATTCCGTCCCCCAGCGCACGTGAAGGCGCGAGCGCAAACGACGTGTTCCTGCGCAGGCCGTGGATGATCTGGCACGTTTCAAACCGCACCGCGCGCTGGCATCGCGAGGCCTTCATGCTTCTGCCGGACGAGACCGAATCGTTCAAGGCTGCCGACGTTTCCGTTTACGCGGCGGATGGAAGCGATGTTCGCGTCGACTATGTTTCGATCGAGCTAGGTGCGAGCGCGCAGTTGCGTGAGTCCATCAGCGTGTTCGTGTACCGCGCGCCCGGCCCGCTCGACAGCGAATGGACGTCGGTAGTGGATCGGGCGAAGCGCAAGTACGCCGGGGCCAAGCCGGGCGAGCTCTTCCCGCTGCCGGAAGAGCACCCGCCCGGAACCAAGCAGATGGCCTTGATCGCGCCCGTTCAATCCGGAGGCAAGACCATCGACACCTTCATGCAGGTGATGCTCTTCCACCAGGGTGAATGGGCGGTACGCTACGAGATCACCTGCCCTGTGACGGACATTGCCGTCGCCCGCGGAATCACCCATTCGTTCCTGGGCTCGCTGCGCGCCCGCCAATAAAGTTCAACCCGAACTGCCAGGTAGCCCCCCCTTCACGGACGGGAGCTTCCTCATGCAAAGCACAGGTACTGCCCTCCGCATTTTACCGGTAGCGATGCTTCTCGCATTCGCCTGCTCGAGCAACAACAGCTCAGATGGCGGGAGTTCCGGCGCTGGTGCAACATCTCTCGGTGGTATGCCGGGCAGTGGAGGCACGCGATTGGGCACCGGTGGAATCGCTTCCGGCGGTGTGACGGGAGCTGCCACAGGCGGGATGCTCGCTGGCTCGCCGGGCAGTGGAGGCACGCGATTGGGCACCGGTGGAATCGCTTCCGGCGGTGTGACGGGAGCTGCCACAGGTGGAACTCTCGCTGGCTCGGGCGGAGTCGGCGCAGGTGGAAGTGGGTCGGGTGGTTCTGGCACAGGACTGACCCTGCAACAGGCCTGCACGGCAATGTGTGCGTCGCAACCAGGTGCTTGCCTTGCTGCTGACTGCCAAACAAGCTGCGTGAATGAAGCCGATGCGACGGTGAGTGCCATAACGAAGTGCAACGTGCAATACACTGCCATGGCCCAATGTGAAGCCAAGCTGGGCAGCGACAACTGGACTTGTTCCTCGGATGAGAACGTCCCGATCCCTGTCGACGGCCAATGCGCAGACACGGTCTGTGCGTGGGCATGCTGTGCGACCGATCTGCTCGTACCGTCTGACATCTGGGCTCGATGCATGGATACTTGCAACCCGGTGGGGACCGGCGGAACGTCAGGCACGGGAGGAACCTCTGCAGTTGGTGGGAGCATGTCGACCGGTGGGGCGAGCGGAAAGGGTGGCTCGGGTGGCACGACCGGGACCGCACACAGCGGCGGCACAAAGAGTACTGCGGGCGCCACGAGTGGCGGCGGCACAACGGTTGCCGGCGGGACCACGAGCGGCGGTGGCACTACAAGTGCTGGCGGGGCAGCAGGCGCAAACACAGGGATCCCGTCGGGATATCCCGTGCCCACCGCGGACAATGCCGTCAAGTGCACAACGGTAGCAATGTCCGGCGGCTTCTGCCCTGGCGGCGGCGCGGGTCCCGTCTGCTTGCAGTGCCTTTTCGGGGGCACCACCTACAACACGTCCGAAACACCGCCCGCGCCAGCCGATGCAACTTCATTGGCTGGGGACTACGTGGTGACGGTTCAGCTTGGCAGCGTTGGTCCAGTCTTCGTCAGTGCGGAGTCGAGTCGCGGCCTCTTGTCGCAAGGAACGGCCTCGCAAGAATACGCGTTCGTGGTCGATGTGCGGCCGATGGAGGGGCAACCCAACCACGCTGGCGGTCCGGTGGGATACCCAGGCCTCGATCTGTTCCTCTCCGGCCCAACCGGCCTCAAAGTCACAGGGATCGGGTATGCCCTGGCTTCGGCAAGCACCAAGCCTGTCATGGTCTACATCGCCGGCGACTCTACAGTGTGCGATCAGACCGGGAATGTCTATGGTGGATGGGGTCAAATGATCCCTCAGTATTTCGGACCTCCAGTTGGGTTTGCCAACTACGCAAACAGCGGGGCCGCTTCCGGGTCATTCGGTAGCTATTGGAATATGATCAAGGCCAAATGGAGCGCAGGAGATTGGGTAATGATCCAATTCGGCCACAATGATGGGAACAATACCGATGCCGTAGTCCAGGCGAATCTTGAGAAGATGGTGGCCGACGCACAGACCGCAAATGTAAACCCGATCCTGGTGTCTCCTCCCGCACGCGTACAGAGCTACCCAATTGGTGACCAATCCAGCCTTCACGCAGCGGCAGCCAAGGCCACTGCTGCTGCAAAGAATTGCCCCTACGTTGATCTCACGGCCCTCTCGACGGCCTGGTACGATACGCTTGGATCCAAGAGCGCGTGCCTGGCGTTCCACGCGAACGCCGGCGCCACCCACACCAACCTCGCAGGCGCCGACAAGCTCGCGAGCCTGTTGGCCAAGGCTATCAAAGATCAGAACATCGGTCTGGCGAAGTACTTGAGACCGTAGATCGCACAATCACAATCGGGGATACATTGGCATCTACGCCCATGGTGATGGCCTCTTGTTCCTACCTGACGAGGTTCCCATGGTGACGCCATTTCGCTATCGTTCGAGCTTCGTGTCAGGCGCCGTTTTGGTCACATTTGCGTTCCTCGCGCCAGGCTGCCAATCGAGCGGGGGTCGCGCCGATGGCACCACCATCGCCGGTAGCAAGACCAGAAGCGGCGGCGTAGTCGCCAGTTCTGGCGCTGGCGGCACCACTGGTGGCGGAGGGTCTGAGGCATCGGCAACCACCGTTTCCGCGGGGGGCGGTGGCGGAACAGGCGGCATCGTTGCAACTGGTGACGTGAGCAGCACAGGTGGGGTTTTGCCCTCAGGAGGAACGGCCAGAATTAGCTCTACCGGCGGTACTGGGAGTGAGCTTGCGGGCAGCGGCGGCGCGAGTTTGACTGGCGGGACCACGAGCGCCGGAGGCAGCAGCGCCACTGGCGGTACCACAGGCAGCGGCGGCATCACGGGTGGCACCGGAGGAACCACGAGCCCGGGAGGCAGCAGCGCCACTGGCGGTACCACAGGCAGCGGCGGCATCCTGGGTACGGGGGGCACCGGCACACGCGGTGGGAATGGGAGCGGGGAAGTCGGGGGGAAAACCGGGACCGGCGGCAGCGCAGGCTCGGCCGGCACCGGCTCGGGTGGCAGCCTCGGCTGGGCGGTGCGGATGGCCAATTCCGTTATCGCGCGTCACCCAAATCCCGACACCATTGCTTCCTCGAACTTTTCTTGGGAGGTCGGATACGCGATGTGGACGCTCGAAAAGGTCTGGCGGGCCAGCAAAGATCCCAAGTACTACACCTACATCAAAAAGTACGTCGACCAACATGTGGACGCGAACGGAAATCTTTCGGGCTTCAGCGCATCAAGGTTGGACGATTTTCTGCCCGGCTACGCCATCTTGCTTCTGTACGAGCAAACCCAGGCGCAGCAGTACCGCACAGCCGCCACCACCATACGCAACGCATTCAAGACCTACCCGCGCAACAGCGATAACGGCTTCTGGCATAGTACCGGCAACCCGAACCAAATGTGGGTGGATGGCGTGTTCATGGGCCAGATGTTCCTTGCCCGCTACGGGCATGCAACGGGTGATAGCACCGCATTCGACGAGGTGGTCACGCAGATGACCGATATCGTCAACCATTGCATGAAGACCGATGGGCTCTTGTTGCATGCCTATGACGAAAGCAAGAAGGCCTCGTGGGCCAATCCCACCACGGGT
>PMLB01000224.1 GCA_003158735.1 Myxococcales bacterium
CGCGCGTTCTCGGGCGTCGTCTGGCCCACAAAGCGCCCAGCATCGACGACCATGAGCCCGCCGCTGGCCGACGCCGCCTGGGCCACCGGAGCCGCTTGGGCTGCCGGCGCCGCCTGCTTCGCCTGCGTCGTTTGTCCACTGCCGGCCAAAAGGCCGGCCAGCGCCAGGGCGGTCGCGCTGGCCCCGGGCGCGCGGCCGGTGCGCGAACGTCTCTTGGCCGGACTCCGTGAAAACATCTTCAGCACAAGGCAAGCGTAGAGTCTTGGCCTTCGCGATTCAAGCGGGAGTTTTTGCTGCAGCCCTCACGCCAGACCGTCCGGATCGAAGAAGCTGGCGGGACAGCATCGAGGATGCCCGACTTGTTGATCTCGCGAAAGCATCGAGGCTTGGCAAGCTGGGTGGCAAGTTGGAACTCACTTTCCGTCGCCACTGACGCCACGAAGCCGCCACTCGGGGCTCCAGCCCACCCTATTCACGGCCGAAGCGCCGAAGCGCAGGTGTCTCCTTGAGGTTTTTCAGCTACACTTTTCCGCGTGGTTGATAGAGCATCCATGCGTCTGCGTTGCGTGCAACTGGAGGTACCATATTGAATCGTGCGTGTTGTGTTTTCGTAAAGCTGACCGTGGTGTCCATGTTGGTCTTCGCCGCAAGTGCAAGCGGATGCAGCAGCAATGGCAGAGGACTTCGGACTGGAAGTGCTGGAGGTACGACTGGCCCCACCGCAGGAGCGACCGGTGCCCCAGGAGGGAGCACGGGTAACACCGGAGGCATGACCGGCGCCAGTGGAGGGACCAGCGGCACGGTCGGATCTGCGGGTGGAGGAGGCGCGACCAGCACCACTGGAAGAATCGGTGGTACCACTGGAGGTGGAGCTCTCGGAGCCAGCAGCGCGAGTGTTGGCGGCGGCTCTGCAGGAAGCGGCAACGGCGGAATCGGTGGCAGTTCTCCAGCTGGCCTAGGTGGAAGCGGGGCCGGTGCCACGGGTGGTGGAAGCATGAGCAGGATCTCCGGGGGTGCGATGAACACGACCGGAGGCACGGGCGAAGCAGGCATGCCTGGCACCACGGGAGGGAGAACTGGTGTGACCGGAGGCATCGGGGCAGGAGGCACGATCCGTATCGCCGGGGGTACGAGCGGCAACGCTGGGGCGATGGGCACGGGGGGCACGACGGGCATCGCGACTGCGGCCGACAACGTGGCAATGGTCTCTGTCGACTTTGGGCTGCCCAACATTGGGTATCTCAACGGTCTCTTTGCCACCATCACTGTCTGCGTTCCTGGGACCAGCAACTGTCAGAGCATCGACCACGTGTTGGTCAACACTGGCGCTTCCGGCCTGCGCCTGCTGAAACCGGCGTTGTCGCTTTCGCTGCCAGCGCTGACTGACGACGCCGGGGTTCCTCTGGCCGAGTGCACCCAGTTCATCAGCGGCTTCCTGTGGGGTGCATTGCAACGCGCCGATCTCAAGATTGCGGGCGAACAGGCAACAAATCTCACCGTCCAGGTCACAGATCCGTCAGGCTATCCTGTGCCGACGAATTGTGCGGGCGTCGATTTTGGCACGACCAACGCGCTGGCTGCCAACGGAATTCTCGGCGTGGGTTCCTTTCTGCAGGACTGTGGGCCGGCCTGTGCCACCGTCCCAGGTGTTTCATCGACCAATCCTGGGCTTTACTACTCCTGTTCTTCCGCAAGTGTGGGCGGCTGTCTGCCAGCAGCCGTTCCTCTCGCCAAGCAGGTTTCCAACCCAGTGGCGTTCTTTGGCAACGACAACAACGGCACCATCGTCGAGCTGCCCGCGATTTCCGCTCAAGGGGCGACCAGCGTGTCTGCCTCGCTGGTCTTTGGCATAGGGACGCGCGACAACAACACGTTGGGTGGGGCGACGGTGATCCCGCTCGACAGCCAGGGCTGGTTTCTGACCAAGTACCCATTGAACGGCAGCGACTCGGTCTCCTTCTTGGACAGCAGCTCCAACGCGATCTACTTCCTCGACGGTACCACTGCGGGCATTCCGACCTGCCCTAGCCCGTACGATTTCCTCTATTGTCCCAGCGCAACGCTGAATCTGTCCGCCGAGGTTCGGGATGCGGGCGGCCTGGTCAGCTTGGACGTAAGTTTCAGCATTGCGAACGCAAGAACTTTGTTGGCCAGCACAAGCGACGTTGCGTTTGATAATTTGGGCGGTCCCGCTGCCGCCTCGTCTTCCATGGGCGCGTATTTCGACTGGGGGTTGCCCTTCTACTTCGGAAGAAGGGTGTTCACTTCTATCGAAGGTAAGTCAACGCCAGGCCTCTTGGGGTTGTTTGTTGCTTTCTGAAATGGGAATCCCCTGGCATAGTTCCTGACCCGTTTGCGCGGGCCCGAGACTCCTCTTCGTCCAAGAGCACATGCGCCCACAACTCAGGAGGACCCAACCATGAAGATAGCGGCATTCTCGGGGACGTCTTTCACCCTCGGAGGGGTCATTCTGCTCGCCGAACTTGCCGCGTGCGCGCGCAGTCCGGGCGCCGGCGTGGACGGCGGCCATGGGGTCGAGGCGGGCAATTGGCCGCCCGGAGTCACGGTCAATACCTGCCAGGACTTCGCGACCGTGCCCGTGGGATCCTACGTCGTGGAGGCGGACTACTGGAACAAGGGAAGCTGTCCCGGAACCCAGTGCATGGCCATCAACGACGCGACCGGCGCCTTCTCCGTGACCCAGGCCCCCAACTGCGACAACACCGTGGCTTCCTACCCCAACGTGCTCTACGGTTGTTCCTTCGGAACCTGCAGTCCCGCAAGCTTGCTTCCCATGCCGGTGAGCGCCGTCTCCTCGCTGACCAGCAGTTGGGATTTCAGCGTGGGAGGCGTCTCCACCGACCAATATGACGTGGCCTACGACATCTGGTTTTGTCCGGACAACGCCTGCGGGCCCACCGGTTTTCCCGGCGGGACGGAGCTGATGATTTGGCTGAACTACCAGAACGTCCACGGCTGGGAAACCGACCTGGGGTCGGTCAGCCTGGACGGGCACACCTGGGAGGTTTGGCAGTTCACCCAAGGCACCGGCGACAACAGCTGGACCTACCTGGCCTACATGATCCAAGCCCCGATGGTCACATCCGTCGCCAACCTGGATTTGAACGCCTTTTTCCGAGACGCAGCGTCCAGAGGTTACCTCCAGAATTCCTGGTACCTCTACGCGATCCAGGCGGGCAACGAGATTCGCACCGGCGGACTGCCCTACAACAACAACAGCTTCTCGGTTTCGATCAATGGCGTCACCCCGGCGGCTTCCTCCGACGCGGGCGCTGGCGAGCCTGCGAGCGTGTCGCGCGACGGGGGTGTTCCGACGGCGGAGGGCGCTCTGGCGGTCAGTGACAACTACGTGACAGTCGGTTCGCTGCACGGCTACGCGGCGGCTTGGACCTGGGTGGGGAGTGATTCCAGCGCCATCGCCTGCGCGGCGCCCACCTGCACCGCCGCGGACTCGCTGCAAGTGACGGCAATCTTGCAGAACGGCGTGGCGCCGCTCACTGCGGAAGCCGTGTCGTGCTCACCCGCATTTGCTCCCTCCGCTCTGTGCACGGCGGGCACCGTGACGGCGGATCCGACCTATGACTCGACGGCCGGGCTGGGCTTCAACTTCAGCCAAGACACCGCAGGCGATGGCGGCGTTGACGCCGGTTCCGTCGGCGCCATTGCCATCGGCCAGAGCATCACCATCACCGTCGAAAAATCGGGCGTGACCGCCGTGAACTCAGCTTTGCGCGTTCAACTGACTGACTCGAACAACAACTTCTACTGCTACGCCGGTCGGTGGAGCGACGGGGCGGCTATTCCCATAACCCAATTCAATACCCGATGCTGGGACAACTCGGGCACATACGCCACGCCGGGCTCGCTCTTCAAGAGAGTCGACATTGTGGTGCCCAGCAGCGCGTCCACGGACCAGCCATTCGCATACTGCCTCACCAACGTTTCGGTGGAATAGCTTCGCCAGCCCGTTCACGACGCCGGCGGCTTGATCGCCGGTGGCTTGAGCTCCAGCAAGGTTCCCACGCGCTGGTAGAGGCCGGTGCGAAGGTCGGCCATGACCTCGTCGGACAGGCCCAGCAAGCGTTTGCCCTTGGCCACCAGATCGTCGATTTGTGCGAGGTCGACGTCTCCCGCATAGAGTCCCTCTTGCTTGGCGAACGCGTTGGCCAGGCACACCAGGTTGGCGAACGACACGGGAACAGAGGGATCGTAAGACGACGCTCCCTCGATCGCGCTGCTGATCTGCGCTGGCAGATTCCATTTTCGCGCCAAGGCGGTGCCAACCCGTCGGTGCGAACCGTTGACCACCCGGGTCCACACGCTGTGGCTGATCCAGGGAAGCTCGGATTGTTTGTCCGAAATGAGTCTTTCGGCTTCGAGTAGCAAGGCCCCGACCACCGGCTTGCCCACGTCGTGCAAGAGCCCCGCTAAATACACGCCAGCAGGGTCGGGCAGTTGTGAGCCCGTCAGGCGTTCGGCCAGCTCCTTGGCAACAAGCGCGACCGCCAGCGAGTGCTCCCAGATTCCGCGAAACGAAGAGCGAATCCGCTCGTTCTTGGACGAAAAGGCCTGGTACATGGAGTAGTTGACCAAGGCGAGCTTGAGCCCCTCGGTGCCCATGCGCACAATGGCCTGCTCGAGCGTGGCCACAGCGACTTTGCCGGGAAAGGCGGCACTGTTGGCCATCCGAAGCACGCGCGAAGCCAGCACGGGATCCCGCCCTACCAGCTTGCCCACGTCGCTGAAGGTCTGATTCGGATCGTCGAGCAACCCTATGCATTGGATCGCGATGGCCGGCATGGACGGGATGAGAAGACTATCTCGCTCCAGCCGCTGTAGGATGATCTGGGTGAGCTTGTCGACAACAAACGAAGCCTCGCGCTGTTCGCGCTTCGCGAAGGTTTCCTCGGTTAGGCCAGGTGGGATCGCGTTGGGCGCGCGCTCGATGGCGTCGCGCAATTCGCGCATGCTGGAGAAACGTCGCCCCGGATCCTTCTCCAGGGCGCGCAGAATCGCCGCGTTGAGATGAATGGAGAGCTTGGGGTTGATCTCGATGGGCGGGACCGGCTTTTCTTGCACATGCGCGATCAGCACGTCGGTGATCGAAAGGGCGCGAAACGGTACCTGGCCAACCAGCATCTGGTAAAGCATGACCCCCAGCGAATAGATGTCGCTGCGGTGGTCGAGCTCGCCCCTGGCCCGGCACTGCTCGGGTGACATGTACGCCGGGGTTCCCACCACGGTTCCCCCCTCGGTCAGGTGCGACTCGGGCGAGGCCTGATCCCCGATCAGCTTGGCGATGCCGAAATCCAGGACCTTCACGTAGTCGGGATAGTCCGGGTGATTGAGCAGGAAGATGTTCTCGGGTTTGAGATCCCGGTGCACGATCCCTCGTTCGTGGGCCGCACCCAGGGCCGAGGCCACCTGGCGCACGATGCGGATGGCCGACGCTTCATCGAGAACCCGATCGCGCTCCAGACGCTCGCCCAGAGTCTCCCCTTCAAGAAAGCTCATGACGATGTAATGCAGTCCCTCGCTGACCCCGATATCGGTGATTTCCACGACGTTGGGGTGGCGGATGTCGTTGACCGCCCGTGCCTCGGTGAGAAAACGCGCGACGACCTGTGGGTTCTGCGCCACTTCCGGCCGCAAGATCTTGACTGCCGCACGGCGACCGATCACCGGATGTTCGGCGTAGTAGACCGTGCCCATGCCGCCACTGCGCAACTGTGTAACCAACCGGTAGCCGCCGAAGACTCGCCCGATCAAGCTGGGCGGCTTCTCCATCGACAGGGTCTCAGGGCACAAGGTCTTGCAATTGTGGCAGGGAATCGAGCCGTTGAAAACAAACGGCCATGCAGGCAGAGCGTCCGCTGGAGTACAATCCGTTCGTCCGGGTTCAATTCTGGCCCGCAGGTGGAGTCTTCGTGCGCATTTCTGCGATTCTCTCACTGGCCGAGTGTCGATGAGACTTGGTGTTGTGCCCAGTATGTCGCGTCAGCCGATAGGACGCCATGCTTGCCGCGAGTCAGATTCGCCACCCGACCAGCCCATCGCCTTTGGGGTACCAGGATCAGCGGTGCCCGCCACCGTGGCCGCCGCCAAAACCGCCATGGCCTCCCCAGCCACCGTGCGAGCCAGCAAAGCCGCCGTGGAATCCGCCAGCTGCGTGATAGCGGCCACTGACGCCGCCGCGATAGCTGCCACCACCAAAGCTGCTGCGGAATCCGCCGACAGCGTGAGAGCCGCCAGCGCGCAGTCCACCACCGTAACCATTCCCGACACGATTGCCACCGCCACCACCGTATCCGCTGTGGACTCCGCCGCTGTATCCGCCGCGGTATCCGCCCCAGCCATACCCGGCGCGGTGGAGGCCGGTGTACCAGCCAAAGTGATGGGGACCCAGGAGTCCGAAATACGGATACGGACCCCAGCCCCAGACCCAAGGCGACGCGAGCCACAACCATCCGTAGCTGGGGTAGTACACATAGGAATAGGGAGAAGCGTCATAGGCCGTGCCTTCGTAGGTGTACTGGTTTCCGTAAGGCATCCAGATCCAGCCATATTGACTCGTGTAGACCCACTGGCCGCCAGCCGCCACTTGACCGGCCCCGACTGGCTGCTGAACTTGCGTCTGGGATCGAACCGGCGGAGCCGGCGGCTGGAGGGGTGGCGCAGGCGGTTTCTGAGCTGGTGCCGCTGTGGGCGGCTGCACCGACTGCGGCAGAGCCTCATCGGCCCGCGCGACGCCGAATCCCGCGAGCAAGAAACAAAGGCAAACAGTCAATTTGGGGTTCATGACAACACCTCGATGTTGAACGACCGTGTGGGCTGTGATTCAACGTATCCAACAACAGTCGGTGCAATCCCCGCGCCACCGTCGTGGTGCGCAGTTGCCGGCCACGCATCAGCAGAGCGCCGAGCGGTTTGCCGGACCGAGTGAAATT
>PMLB01000278.1:0-3596 GCA_003158735.1 Myxococcales bacterium
GGAGCACTCAATGCGAGTGTAGACCGTCGAGTCGGACATAGGTGCGTATGTCACATCCACGGTCGCGCCATATCCGTCGCGCACATTCGTCAACAGGCCAGGAGGCTGACCCTGCCTCTGGTACAGCATCAGTTGGTAGTCATCTCCCTCCGCCTGAATGAAGTCGGCGAGGCCGTCCCCGTTGGCATCCAAGACTTGTGACCCATCGAAACCATAACACGTAACGCCGTTGCCTGGGTAGGTGCCCCACCCGTGGTCATAGGGTGAAACGTCCGGCACAAGGCTGACAGAACCGTCTCGGTCATTGTCCGCAGCCAGAGTGATGATCTTGCTTCGCGACGAGGCGCCGTCACCACGACAGCCATCTCCCAGGTAAAGAATGTCGGCTCTGCCATCAAGGTTGACGTCCACGATCCTGATTCCCGGGTCGCGGAAGGACGACTCCCCGAACATGGAATCGCTGTTCAGATTGGCCGGCTTTGGCGGCAGGAATCCACGACCAGTGTTGATCGCGATCCGCACATCTCCCCCGGCGTTCGGTATCTCTATGGCATCCGGCAGTCCGTCGCCGTTCAAATCGGCAAATTGGTAGCGCACCGACAGCAGCGATTTTCCGCTAGCCTTGAGGCTTGTCGTGAGAGCACCTGAAGTAGTGTCCGCAAGCATATGCATGAACGTCGACGGTGTGCCATTTTGCAGCAACGCTGAGTTCCAAAAGATCAACTCCGCCTTGCCAGCGCCGTTGTAGTCGTTGACGTATGCATTCCACGTCTGAGTGGAAGCGTAGCTTGTATTGATACTGACGTACTGCGCGGCGAATCCGGTCTTGCTATTGTTTGGTAAATAGCCCCAAGTGGGGGGATTATTCGCCGGCGTGACCGGACCGATGAGATCCACCAGCCCATCACCGTCGAAGTCGCCGACGTACGGTAGGGTTGCACCAGAAGTAGGGGTCCAAACACCAGTACAGGTCCCGGCTTTACAGATCTCCGGGCGATAGTTCGCCGGCTGGCCGCCTCCTCCCGTGATAAGATCGGTAGTCCCATCGCCATTGAGGTCGGCTAGGACGGCCACGTCCTGTTCGAGGAAGCCGCCTCCTCCCGAAAATGGCAGTTCAGTCGCGGACGAACTTGCCAGCGCGGAATAATACTGGTTGGGGCCGTGGCAATCTCCACCCAGACAGGCATACTGACCGATCGCCAGGTCGTCGCGCCCGTCTCCGTTGAAGTCTCCCGTGAGCAGCATGCCTGGACGGCTTATGCTTTCGTATCGATAGGCGTATTCTCCGGTGGGTTTCTTCTCATACGTTCCGTCGTTGCTCGACCAAGCAAATTGGGCCGGCTGGCTGCAGATGCCACTGCCATCGCACTCCTGAACGCTATGCAGGAGCGCACTCGTGCGCGCGGCCTGTGGCTCGTATTGCATGCTGTAGTATTTCACCAGATAAAACCTGCCCGAGGCCCCTCCATACATCGTGATCTTCGAGAGAAGGTGGCCAAGTCGCAACTGGAGACCGCTGACAAAACTGAAGCGCGTATCCACTCTGGCATCCGTTCCGTCCTCGCTGGTGTACTCGAAAGCGATCTCTCGATCCGCGTCGCGTAAGTTGTTGAACGTGTAGTTGACGCCCGCCGGCCTGAAGTCAGTCCAGCGATTCAAGTCATCCGAGCTATGTTGCTGGATGTAGCTGTACTGAACGCGATTGTCGTAGCGGTCCCGACTGGAGGCCAGAGCCCAACCGTAGCGCACCTGCGTGTCGTAGCTCACCGTGGGCTCATCGGTCGTGCCGTCGTGCACAGTGATGGTGGCCGCCATACCGTCGAGCACCGCGGTGGTTTCGCCGTAGAAATCCTTGGCAGCACTAACCGGGGCGGCATCGTAGCCGTAGCTGTGTCGGGTCCCGTCCGGCTGGTACACCACGAACCCGGTTGGCCCAAGGTCATCTTTGCCAACTTGCACGATCTTCACATGGCGATCGTGCTCAGTCCTGTACTCCGCACCGGCCGCGTTGTAAGTCCCCTTGGTCAGAACCAGACGCTGGCCATCAAGGCACAGGCGATCGTCGTCAGTCCATTGGATGGGCAGGCGCTGTCCGTCACGGGCGAAGTCCTGCCGACAGCGCAGAATCTGCGACAGGCCTTGCAGCTGCCAGCCGCGACCCAGGAATCCGTCCCCGCCAGCGCTGTTGTAGGCCAGGCCAAGTTGCGGCTGCATCCCCATCAGCCCCGGGGGCACCCAAAGCGGCAGCCGATAGGTCGCGGCCCCGTCGTCGGTAACCGCGAAGGTGCCGCGAATCGCGGCAGTGGGCTGGCTGGGCAGGATGCTGTCTGCATAGCCAGATTGGTAGGACTGCCCGGGGTCGGTGACAAAGGTCTTGCCGTCCGGAAGTGTGACGGTGCCGCTAGTGACCGAAGGGCAAGGCGTGCTGTTGGCGTTCGCGGTCGCGGTCACGCCCCTCAACGACCAGGTGGTTTCTGCGCCCGATTGGAAGTCCACCGCCATTGCAGCGCTCACTGTCCCAGGCTTGAACCACTCAGGCAGATAGGGATAGATCGCCTCATCTGGTGCGCTCGTGCTGTTGTCGCTTCCTTTGGGAATGTTGACGCTAGCCGTGTTGGGATTCTGGTAACCGAAAACGGCGATGAGAGCCCCGTCTTCGCGAGTCCCAACACAGGTCACCTTGGGCTGCACCGAGAGGGAGCAGCCGTCGGCGCTCGTGGGTGTGTGAACACACCCTTCCAGCGGGTCACAATGGTCAAGCGTGCACGGGTCGCCATCATCGCAAGCACTTGCATCGTCCTTTGGGGGATTCGAGCATATCCCTGTCCCCGGATCGCAGTTGCCCACGTCATGGCACTGGTCGATGGCCGTGCACGACGGGGTGACCCCACCCTGGCACGCGCCACCCTGGCAGGTCTCGCCCTGGGTGCACGGGTTCTGGTCGTCGCACGCAGTGCCGTCCACCTGCGGGGGATTCGAGCAAGTGCCCGTGGCGGGGTCACAGGCCCCGGCGACGTGGCATTGGTCGATTGGGGTGCACTCGGGGTGGTTGAAGCACTTCTCGACCTGGCAATCCGACGAGCAGCCATCGCCCGAGACGGTGTTTCCGTCGTCGCATTGCTCGCCCTGCTCGACCGTGCCGTTGCTGCAGATCGGAACCTGACCGTACTGGTGTGGCGCGACTTGTCGGGGCGTCATCTCCGGCGTGTCTGTTCCGTTGCCGATCTGGCCGCGGTCATTGTCGCCCCAGCACCACAGGCTGCCATCCTGCCGCGTGCCGCATGTGTCGCCAGCGCCAGCCGCGACTTGGGCCCACGCCTGCCCCGGTACTTGCACAGGGACAAGCCGATTCGTGAGGGTTCCATCCCCGACCTGCCCGTACCCGTTGTCGCCCCAACACCACAGCGTCCCATCTCCCTGGACGCCACAGGTGTGCGCGGCGCCGCCTGACACGTTTGTCCAGGTCGCGCTGCCCACCTGCACTGGCGTTGCACTGCTTGTGGTCGACCCTACCCCGAGCTGGCCAAGTGCGTTCGCGCCCCAGCACCACAAGCTGCCATCCAGTTTGACTGCGCAGGTGTGCTCGCCGTCTATGC
>PMLB01000278.1:3606-6371 GCA_003158735.1 Myxococcales bacterium
TGTTGCTACCGAGACCCAGTCCGTACCAACCACCTCGACGGGTGCAGTGCCGTTGTTCTGCGTGCCGTTGCCCAACCCCCCATGTTGATTGTCGCCCCAGCACCATAGTGTCTTATTCGTCTGCACACCACAGGTGTACATGCGGCCAGCCTCCACCATCGTCCAACCCTGTCCCGCAACTTGTCTGGGTGTCGATGTGGGATCCGTCGGATCGCTGCCAAGCTGCCCAGATTGGTTGTCGCCCCAGCACCACAGAGTGCCGTCGCTACGAATGCCACAACTGTGGTTCTCCCCAGCGGCCACCGACAACCAGTTCCAGGTTGTTGCACCAGCTCGGACTGGGACGTTGCTGTCGGCCGTCGTCCCGTTGCCAAGCTGCCCGTACGAATTGCCGCCCCAGCACCACAGGGTGCCATCTGCGTGGACCGCGCAGCTATGCGTGGTGCCCACGCGGATGTCGAGAATCGGCACACCAGGTATCGTTCCTTGGCACACGCCGGCGGTGCACGCATCGCCCTGGGACTCGGCCTTGCCATCGTCACACGTGGTGCCATCTGGCTTTGCGGGGTTCGTGCAGACACCCGTGCCCACGTTGCAAGTCCCGACCGCATGGCACTGATCGCTGGCGGTACATTGTACGGGATTGCTTCCCGTGCAGCTTCCAGCCGAGCAAGAATCTGTCCGCGTACAGGGGTTGCCATCGTTGCATGCGGTGCCGTTGGCCTTCGCGCTCCAGGCCGTCTGGCTAGTCGTGGGCGTGCATTGCTGGCACTGGCTCAACGGACTTGGGGCGCCAGCCGCATAGCATGCCCCGGCTATCAAACAGTTTCCGGCGGCGGTCGTGTGGGTGCAGGTTCCGTCGCCCTTGCAGACGTCGTTGGTGCAGGTAAGCCCGTCGTCGCAGCTATACAACGTCCCNNCGTTCCGTTTGTCTTTGCACTCCAGGCCGTCTGACTGGTCGCGGGCGTGCATTGTTGGCACTGGTTGGTCGGGTTGGCCGTGCCGGTGCCATAGCATGCCCCGGCTATCGCGCAGTTGCCGGACGCAATCGTGTGGTTGCAGGTGCCGTCGCCGTTGCAGGAATCGGTGGTGCACGCAAGACTGTCGTCGCAGCTATATGCGGTCCCGGCACACGAACCACCCGTGCACACGTCGTTCTTGGTGCAGGCGTTCCCGTCGTTGCACACCGTTCCGTTTGTCTTTGCACTCCACGCCGTCTGGCTGGTCGTGGGCGTACATTGCTGACACTGGTTGGCCGGGTTTACTGCGCCGGCGGCATAGCACGCCCCGCCGATCAGACAGCTTCCAGCCACGACCGGGTGGCTGCAGGTTCCGTCGCCGTTGCACACGTCGGTGGTGCAGGCAATCTTGTCGTCACAGCTATAGGCTGTCCCGGCACACGAGCCGCCTGTGCACACGTCGTTCTTGGTGCAGGCGTTCCCGTCGCTGCACGCGGTCCCATTGCTCTTTGAAGTCCAATTGCTCGTGCTGGTGGCGGGTGTGCATTGCTGGCACGAGTTCGTCGGATTGACTGCACCGGACGCATAGCACGCCCCGCCGATAACACAGTTGTTGGCCGCAAGGGTGTGGGTGCAGGTTCCATCGCCCTTGCATGCGTCCGTCGTGCATGCCAATCCGTCGTCGCAGCTATACGTCGTCCCGCTGCATGTGCCGGCCTTGCAGATATCGCTGACTGTGCACGCGTTTCCGTCGTTGCACGAGGACCCGTCTGCCTTCGTCGGATTCGAGCAAGCTCCAGTCCCCGGATCGCACACCCCGACCGCGTGGCACTGGTCAAGCGCCGTGCAATAAATCGGAGTTCCGGCTTTGCATTTGCCCGAGCCATCGCAGGTCTCTGCCCCGTTGCACGAATTGCCGTCGCTGCAGCTCGTCCCGGACGCTGCCGATGGATAGCTGCAAACCTCGCCCGTGCAGGTGTCTTTGGTGCAAGGATTGCCATCGTTGCAGAATTGCGCGCACTTCAACACCGCCATCCCGCTTTGAAACGTGACCTTGGAATCCATGTCCACGTAGACATCACGCCCCACCAACGCACCAGTCACGGTGTCGCGTTGCCCGATCTGCAACGTCCCATTGGGAACCAGGAGAAGCCCAAGAATCGTGGCATCGGTGCCAAACATCGCCGCAATCGGCGTATCTGTCAGCGTGCCACTGGTGCCGTTCTTCCCCGAAACCTCGATGCGTAGATCACTCGCGGCCAACGTCACCCCGCTGGCAGCCCCGATCCACACGCGGGCAAGCGTGCTCAGCCGGCCTGTCACCCGCCCTGCCACGCGAACCTGCACCGGCGCCAGGGCCTCGATGCGAGCCCCATCATCAAGCTGCAGCGAGGCCAGGTGATACACCCCGCCCTGTAGCCGCAATATGCTCTGCGTGCCGAGGGTGACCGCACCGTACGCACCCGGCGAGACCACCAACGTGGTAGACGCATTCACTGTCAAAGCCGTGGTCCCTGCGAACACCGGCGCCAACGTGGGCAAGGCCGGCATTGTCGTGGGAAAGGCATATTTCTTGGCGTAGGTCCCGCCATTCTGGACAGTGAGCGTGTTGGTCTGAACGTCGCCAACCTTCGCACCCTGCAACAGCACCCGGTTCGCTATCGTGTTGTGGGTCGTGTCGACCTGAACGCTGGCTGCCAGGGCAAGCTCGTAGCCGCTGACCAGGAACGGACCTGTGCCCGCAACATGCACCCCCACGTCTCCACCAGTGAGAACTGCACGGTCACGCAGGGTGGCGCTGTTCTG
>PMLB01000104.1 GCA_003158735.1 Myxococcales bacterium
CGGTTTCCTAAACCGTAGGTCGCCTGTTCGAATCAGGCCGGGGTCACCACCGTCATGATTGCCATTGTCCAGCGAGTCTCACGCGCTGAAGTCCGGGTCGGCGCCGAAGTCGTGGGGCGCATCGACAAGGGTGTGCTCTTGCTCGTCGGCGTCGAGCGCGGCGACAGCGAGGCCGATGCCGAAGTGCTAGCGCGCAAGTTGGTCGCCTTGCGCATCTTTCCCGGCCGCACGCCCATGGATCTCACCCTCAAGGACGCCAACGGGGCTTGCCTGGTGGTCAGCCAGTTCACGCTGGCGGGCTCCATCCGCAAGGGCAATCGCCCCAGCTTCGACCGCGCCGAGGATCCCGCCTTGGCCCAATCCCTCTACCAAAGCGTTGCCGACCGCATCGCCGCCGACGGCATCCCAGTGGCTTGCGGCCGCTTTGCGGCCCACATGGACGTCGAACTGGTGAACGACGGCCCAGTCACCTTCATCATCCAAACCTGCGGCGGCGCGCTGGCCGGGCACTGACGATCAGGGATAGACGATCAACGCTTCCACCGGCACGTTGCCCAGCTGCGCCCGGCCGTTGAGTCCGGCCAGCTCCACGACAAAGCTCGCCAGGACAACCTGCCCGCCCAGGTCTTGCAGCAGGCGGCAGGCCGCGGCCGCGGTGCCGCCAGTAGCGAGCAAATCGTCGACCAAGGCCACGCGCGTGCCCGCCGCCACGGCGTCTTCGTGGATCTCGATGCCGTCGCTGCCATACTCGAGCTGATAGCGCTGCTGCCGGGTTTTCCAGGGCAGCTTGCCGGGCTTGCGTATGAGCACGAACCCTACACCCAGCATGGTGGCGGCGGCCGCGCCGAAGATGAAGCCGCGCGACTCGATGCCGGCGATCACGGTGGGCTGCGCCTTGGCGATACCTTCGCACAGACGCTCCACGCAGCGACGAAACGCGGGACCGTGCTGCAGCAGGGGCGTGACGTCGCGGAAGAGAATCCCTTTCTTGGGAAAGTCCGGGACGTCGCGGATCAGGGAGCGAAGGTCACCCGTGAACTTGTCGGTTGCGGCTGGCATGGTTCATTTTTACTTCAAGGTCGGCAAAAATTGCAGCGGATCTTGTGGCTCCTGCTTGCGGCGTACCTCGAAGTGTAGGTGCGGACCGGTGGCGTGGCCCGTGTCACCCACGCGCGAGATCTCCTGGCCCGCGCTAATGCGGTCACCAACGTGCACCAGCAGGAGCGAGTTATGAGCGTACACGGTCACCAAATCTCCCGCGTGCTGGATCACGACCATGTTCCCGTAGCCCCGCACCTTGTCACCCGCGTACATCACTTCACCGTCGGCCGCAGCCATCACGGGCGTCCCGATGGGTGCCCGCATGTCGATGCCTTCATGGTCGCGGCCCCAGCGTTTGCCAAATAGCGACGTGAGCACGGGCTTGGCTAGAGGCCAGCGCATGGGCGCCTTGCTGTTCGCCTCGCTCTCGGCCTCGGGCTGGCCCGGCGACGTCGGAGTCGCGGGGATCGCGTCTGGGGAAACCGTGCCGGCTTGGCCAGCCCGCAGAACGTAGATCAGACGGCCGGGTTCCAGGGGCTGGCCCCGTCGCAGTCCGTTGATCTCCAGCAGATCCTCCAGCGGGATCCCGGCCTCCTTGGCGATCTTGGCCGGGGTCTCGCCGGGCTCGACCACATGCCAGGTCCCTGGCGGGTTGTCGTCATCAAGCGGGAGCGAGGTGGTGGCGCAGGAGCAGAGCCCCAGCAGCGTGCAGGCAGCCGCAAGGACGTACAATCTGCACAAGGTGCTACGCCTGTGGCTTGTCACGGCCCACCCCATAGCGTCCGGTCAGGTTCACGTAGCGGCAGGGGACATCCTGCAAGGTCTCGAACGCATCGTCTCTGCGCCGCACGCGGGTCAGAATCTGTTGATCGAATCCGCCCACCGGGGCCACCAGCCGGCCGCCGTCGCGCAACTCGTCCAAGAGCAGCACGGGAACCTGCGGCGTCGCGGCCGAGACGATGATGATGTCGTAGGGCGCGTGCTCGGGCCAACCGCAACTGCCGTCGAACGCAGCCAAGCTGACATTCTGGCAGCCCGCCTCGGCCAGGTGCTGGCGCGCCTTATCCACCAGCGCGGGAAACACGTCGACGGCAAAGACCTGCGCACACAGAAGCGCCAGCACAGCCGTCTGATAGCCCGAGCCCACGCCAATCTCGAGCGCGACATCACCCGCCTCCGGGAGCGCCAGCTCAGTCGCGCGGGCCACCATGTACGGTTGCGAAATGGTCTGGCCAAACCCGATGGGCAACGGTCGATCGTCGTAGGCCCGGTCCATCTGTTCCCGATCGACGAAGAAATGGCGGGGAACCCGACTCATGGCCTCCAGCACGCGCGCGTCGCTGATGCCACGGGGGAGAAGTTGCTCCGCCACCATGGTGACGCGCTCGCTGACGAAAGCATCCGGCCGCCCGGTTGGGCCTGGCGTATCGCCGGATCGGCGTCCTGCACTCACAGCGCTATTTCCCGGCGTGAACCGCTGTGCCTTCTGCGAACGAGCCCAAGTTCCAGGCCGCCATTCTCTGCAAAGCCGGACCGTGGGTGAGACCGAGACCGAGCGGCGTGATCGACGCCAGGCCGGAACGCACGGCCGCGCTGTCCGAGCCGGGAAGATCCTCGCCCTTCTCCTCGGGCCCGCCGATCCAGTAGTAGGCGCGGCCGCGCAGATCCTCGCGCATGTCCACTTGATCCCGATACAGCCGCTGCCCCATGGACGTCAGGGCGTATCCATGCACTGGGCCAGCAGGAAGGTTAACATTCAGCAGCGTGCCTGGTTCGATGGCACCCGGCCCCTGGGCCAGCACCTGCCTCACCAGCCTCCGCGCAAAGTCCGCCGCTGGTGCGAAATCCTGCGGCCACCGCCGCTCGACCGACAGGGCGATGGCCGGAACCCCGCGCAGGGTCGCTTCCAGGGCCGCCCCGACGGTTCCGGAATAGAAGACGTCCGTGCCCAGGTTGAATCCGTTGTTGATGCCGGACACGCACAGGTCCGGCTTGCGCGGCACCAGGTGCAGCAGGGCCAGGTACACGCAATCCACCGGTGTCCCATCGATGGAGTACACGTTGGAGCGAATCTGATCCACACGCAGCGGGCGATCCAAGCTGATGGAATGCGAGGCCGCGCTTCGCTCGCGGTCAGGCGCAGCCAGCATCACGTCAGCCAGGTCCGCCAACACGTCCGCGAGCGCAGAGATCCCCGGCGCCATCACGCCATCGTCATTGCTGAGGAGAATGAATGGCTTTGACGACACGTTATTTGTCGGGGCGACTGGATTTGAACCAGCGACCCCCTGACCCCCAGTCAGGTGCGCTAACCAGGCTGCGCCACGCCCCGATATTTGATTGTGTGGTGGCTATTCTTCCACGAGTCGTATCAGATCCAAAAGCCCTTGCTTGATTTTTCTCATGGTCTCCACGTCGATTTCCGGTGGCGGCACCGGCGGCGGCGGGCCCTCGTCGTGCCCCAGTTCCCGCAGCCGCGCGCGCGCCCCTGCAATGGTAAAGCGCTGCCCGTATAGCAGATCGCGTATGGTGAGCAACAGCTCAATGTCTTTGCGGCGGTACAGGCGCTGCTGCGAGCGTGTCTTCTGCGGCCGGATGGAATGGAACTCGGTTTCCCAGTAGCGCAGAACGTAGGGTTTGACCGCGCACAGGCGCGCGGCCTCGCCGATCTTGAAGAACGGCTTGTCCGGGATCGTGCTCGGATCAACGGGGACAGAGGCACGCCGGGGCAACGTTTTCCTGCTGGTCGAGGGCCTAGGAGTTGAGCGCGTTCTTCAGCACCTGGCTGGGCTTGAAGGTCAGCACGCGGCGGGCGCTGATCGTGATCTCTTGGCCGGTCTGCGGGTTGCGACCGGCGCGCGCGTTTTTGTCCCTGACCACGAAGTTGCCGAAACCGGAGATCTTGATCTTCTCGCCCTTCTCCAAGGTCTCCTTGACCGTGTCGAAGACGGTTTCAACGATCTCGGCAGCTTCCTTCTTCGAGAATCCGCCGACCTTCTCGTAGACCGTTTCGACAATTTCGGCCTTGGTCATGCGCCTATGTTGGCCACAAATCCCTTTGATGTCAAAGGGTTGAAGATGCGCTCGGTTTGGGAGGCTACCGAATCTCGATGGCGTACAGATTGGCCAAGGCCTTGACAACGCGCCCATGTGCGTGGTCGGCCTCGGCGTCAGTCAAGGTCCGATCTGCCGCCCGATAGGTCATGGTCCACAGCATCCCCTTCTTGCCAGCGGGGACGTACTTGGGGTCACGAAAATCCTCCAGCACCGCCAGCTCCCGCAACAGCGGCTCGTCGGCCGACAAGAAGCCTGCCCGTTGGGCATCCGCGGACAGAAAGACGTCGCTCCAGAAGGACACATCACGGGTCACCGAGGGGAACCGCGGCGGCGCCTCAGCGCGCAGGGCCGCCGCAGTGGCAGCCAGGGGCGCGACCGCCAGCTCGAAGTAGAAGGCTCGCGACTCGATGCCCAAGCGGCGCGCGATCGCCGGGTGCAACTCGCCGAGGTGGCCAAGTTCAGCGCCAGCGGCATTCATGACCAGGGCCGAGATCCCCTGGTGCAGAAAGGGCACACCGACCTGGGCACAGCAGCGAACGTCCTGCAGTCCAAAGCCGCGCAGCAGATCCTGGACGATTCGCTTGAGGTCGTAGAAATCTACCGGCTCGCCCGGCTTGAGCCATTCGGCCCTTCGGCCAGTGATCAGCCCTGCGGCATGGGTTTTCTCGACCGGTGCCTCGCCAGCCTTGGCCGGCCGCCGCACAACACGGCCCACCTCGAACAGCCAGGCATCGCTGACCCCGCGCGCGAGATTGCGCTTGAGCGCCTCGGCAAGCCCAGGCAGCAAGGTGGTACGCATCACCTCATAGTCCGCCGAGATGGGGTTCTGCACAGCGATCCCGTCGGACAGCTCCTTGGACGCTCCGTCTGCGCTGACCGCTGCCAGCGCACTTCGCGGAACAAAGGCCCAGGTCACGATCTCGTGCAGACCCGCGCTGGCCAGCAGCGCGCGGGCGCGGTCCGCGGGTGCCTCGGGGTTTGCCTGAGAGGTGGCGTTGCTGCGAATGCGCTCCTTGTTCGCGGGCTTGTCATACTCGCCCATGCGCAGGATCTCCTCGATGAGATCTTCCTCGATGGTGAGGTCGGGCCGAAAGGTGGGGACGGTGGCGACAAGGCCGTCGCCCGCCATTTCGCAGGTGATGCCGAGACGAGAAAGCTGATCCCGCGCGAAGGTCGCGGGATAATCCACGCCGGTCACGCGCTGCAGGCGGGTAGTCCGCAGCTTGACCTTGCTTGGCTGCGACGGCCGCGGGTAGCGATCCACCATGTCCGAAACTACGCTGCCCCCGCCCAGCTTGGCCAACAGCGCCGCGGCCCTGCGCGCGGCCAAGGGGATGCTGTTGGCGTCCACGCCGCGCTCGAAGCGATAGGACGCCTCGGAGATCAGACCCAAGCGGCGGCTGGTGCGGCGAATACTGCGTGGCTCGAAGGTGGCTGCTTCGAGCAGCACGTTCCGCGTGGATGCAGAAATCTCGCTGGTGTTTCCGCCCATGACTCCGGCCAGCGCCACTGGCCCGTTGCCATCGGTGATCACGATGTCCTCGGCCACCAGGGCTCGGTCGAGGCCATCGAGGGTCGTCATGGCTTCGCCCGCCTTCGCCCTCCTGACCACGATGGGCCCGACCAGCTTGTCGAAATCGAACGCGTGCAGGGGATGGCCAGTCTCCAGCAGCACGTAGTTGGTCACGTCGACCAGATTGGAGATGGCGCGAATCCCGCAGTACTGCAGGCGTAGGCGCATGGTCACAGGACTGGGCGCCCCCGTGAGTCCGGCGACGAAGCTGGCCGTGTAGCGAGGACAGGCCTGGGCGTCGTCGATGCGTACGTCCATGGTGATTCCGCCCGCTGCTTCGCAACCCGCGGACAAGTCCAGCGGCCGCAAGCGCGTGCCGAAGTGGGCGGCCAATTCGCGTGCAATCCCGAGGTGAGACAAGGCATCGGGACGGTTGGGCGTGACATTCACTTCCAATATGTCGTCCACCACGCCCAGGTATTGAGCCAGCTCAGCGCCGGGCTCAGCTGTAGGAGGCAGGATCAAGATCCCTTCGGCCTGCTCGGCCAGGCCCATCTCGGGCTCGCTGCAAATCATGCCCGGCGAGAACACGCCGCGGATCTCGCGCGCATCCAGGGTGTGCCCGCCGGGAAGGCGGGCGCCGGGCGGCGCCCAACACACGCAATTGCCCGGTGGTGGCACGTTGGGTGCCCCACAGACCACGCTCTCCTCGCGAATGCCCGCGCGCACACGCACGATGCGCAGCTTGTTGGCGTTCGGGTGCGGCTTGATGTCCAGCACCTCGGCCACCAGCACGCCCGCTAGCTCGCGGCCCTTGGGTTCGCTGCCTTCGACCTCCAGTCCCTGCCCGGTCAGCGCCTTGGCCACGGCCTCGAGATCGGCGCCTGCTGGTAGCTCGACCAGTTCCCGCAGCCAGTTCAACGAGATCTTCATGATTCGCCCTTAACTCGTTGGAAACTGTCGCAAAAACCGCAGGTCATTCTCGTAGAAAAGGCGCAAGTCCGAAACCCCGTACTTGAGCATCGCCATACGCGACAGGCCCATGCCAAAAGCGAATCCGGTTACGTCGTACTTGTCGTAGCCCACGGCCGCAAGCACGTTGGGGTGAACCATCCCAGAGCCACCGATCTCCAGCCATCCCGTGCCCTTGCACAGCCGGCAGGTCGAACGCGCCGGCTGCTTGCCCTCACACAGGAAGCAGGAGGCGTCCACCTCGGCCGACGGCTCGGTGAAGGGGAAGAAACTGGGCCGCAGCCGGATCTGGGTGTCGGGCCCGAAGAACCGCTGCACGAACGCGATGAGGGTGGCCTTGAGGTCCTCGAAGCTGACGTTGCGATCCACGTGCAGCCCCTCGCACTGCGGAAACATGGGCGTGTGGGTGGCGTCGTCGTCGCGACGAAACACGTTCCCGGGCGCGATGATCTTCACCGGCGGAGGGCCGGCCAGCATGGTGCGAATCTGCACCGGCGAGGTGTGCGAGCGCAGGATGAAACCACCCTCGACATAGAAGGTGTCCTGCATGTCGCGCGCCGGGTGGTCAGCCGGCGTGTTGAGCGCGTCGAAGTTGTTCCACTCGGTCTCGATCCAGGGACCGGTGCGCACCTCGAAGCCCATGCCGTGGAAGATCTGCTCGATTTCCAGCCGAACCCGCGTGAGCGGATGCAGGGTTCCGGCGCGACGGCCGCGGCCCGGCAGGGTCACGTCGATCTTGCGTTCCAGATCAGCGGCCAGGTCAGCTCCGGCCAGATCGTGCAGGCGAGATTGCACAGCCTGTTCGATGGCGGCACGCGCTCGGTTGGCCGATTCGCCCACTGCCGGCCGGTCGGCTGGGGCCAGACGGCCCAGGCCCTTCATCAGTTCGGTGGCCTTGCCCTTCTTGCCCAGGTAGCGCGCCTGAACCGCGCGCATGTCCTGCTCGCTGGAAAGCGATGCGATTTCCGCGGCGAATTCCGCGGTCAGGCGCTCGAAAGCCGAAATCAGATCCTGGGCCGCGGAGGTTCCTTCGTTAGGAGTCACGATGGAACCGGAGTCACGGTCAGCCTAGGACGATACACCAGCGGCCTGCACGACCTTCTTGAAGGCGTTGGGGTCACTGATGGCCAAGTCCGCGAGGATCTTGCGGTCGATGTCGATGCCTTGTTTCTCCATCGCGCCGATGAGCCGGGAGTATGAGACGCCAAGTTCGCGGCTGGCGGCATTGATCCGCACGATCCAAACCCCGCGGAAATCGCCCTTCCGCTTGCGGCGATGGAACAGTGAGAAGCGCCACTTGTGATGGACGGCTTCTACGGCTGCCTTCCACAGCTTGGATCGACCGCCGCGAAAGCCCTTGGCGTGCTTCCGAATGCGGTCCCTGCGTCGCTTTGTCTTGTATCCACCTTTAGCGCGGGGCATGGGTCAACTCCTAGAGTCCGTACGGAATCATCGCCTTGATCTGATGTTCCTGAGTCTTGGCGATGTAGCCGCCCCGACGCAGTTTCCGCTTGTTCTTGGTTCGCTTGGGCGTGAGTATGTGCCGCAGGTAGGCATGCTTCCTTTTGATGCGTCCCTTGGCCGTCAACGAGAAGCGTTTCTTTACGCCACTCTTGGTCTTCATCTTGATCTTGGGCATGGGAGGCGCGGAGTATATCCGTCTCGTCGGGCAGTGCAAGAGCCTAGTGCCCTGAAGCGGAAATGACCGCAGGCGCTACGGTTTCGGCGTCGTTGGGGCCGCCCCAAAGCGCGGTCCAATAGCGGGCGCCGCTGCTGGCACGCTGGCCTTGCCCCCGCCCGCTTGGTCGCCTGGCGTGGACGCCGACACCGCGGCACCGGACGCGCTGGCCGGCCGGATCACGCCGGCGCGTGGGCCGATGATCATGACCATGCGCCGGCCTTCCATGATGGGCTTTTGCTCCACCACCGCGACGTCCAAAGAAGCCTTGACGACTTGATCCAGCATGGCCTGTCCCGTTTCGGGGTGCACGATCTCGCGGCCGCGAAAGACGATCACCAGCTTGCACTTGTTTCCCTCGCCCAAGAAGCGATGGATGTGCTTGAGCTTGAAGGCTAGGTCGTGCTTGTCGGTCTTGGGCCGAAGCTTGATCTCTTTGATAACGACCGTGGACTGGTGTCGCCGCGACGCCTTCTCCTTCTTGGATTCCTCGTACTTGAACTTGCCGAAGTCCATGATCCGGCAAACCGGAGGGACAGCCCGCGGGCTGACCTCGACCAAGTCGAGGGACTGTTCTTCAGCGAGCTTCAATGCCTCATAGGTCGGCAAGATGCCCACCTGTGAACCGTCTGCACCGATGACTCGCACTTCGGGCACGCGAATGCGTCGCCCCACACGATAGTTGTCCGCCGCGCTGCTGCTGGGACCTGAATAACCGCCTGGCCTTGCGATGGTCTTTTCTCCTGGTTGGTCGCCGCGCTAGACGGTCGGTTTCTTCTCTGGCGTAGGGGCGCCCAAAACGGGGGGCACGGCTTCGGCCGCCAGCTTTTGCGCCAACTCATCGAGTGGCATTGCTGGCATCTGTTGGCCGTCCCGCGTCCGCGGCGAAACCACGCGGGCAGCCATGTCCCTCTCGCCCACCACGAGCATGTACGGAATCTTTTCCATTTGCGCACGCCGGATCTTGGCGCCGAGCTTGTCGGCCGACAGATCGGCATCCGCGCGCAGATCGGCCGCCAGCAGGCGCGCCTGCACCTCGCGACCCCAAACATCGGCTTTTTCGCTAACCGTGAGCACGCGCGCCTGTACCGGCGCCAGCCAAAGCGGGAACGCGCCGGCGAAGTGTTCGATGAGCACCGCCATGAAACGTTCCATCGAACCAAACAGGGCGCGGTGGATCATGACCGGCCGCTGGCGTGAGCCATCGGGCGCCACGTATTCCAGCTCGAAGCGCTCGGGAAGCTGGAAATCGAGCTGGAAGGTGGTGCACTGCCATTCGCGGCCGAGGGCATCGCGGATCTTGAGATCGATCTTGGGGCCATAGAAGGCGCCGCCTCCATTGTCGACCTCGAAGGGCATGCCCGCCGCTTCCAGCACGCGCCGGATGGCGGCCTCGGCTCGATCCCAGGCCGAATTCTCGCCCATCAGGTCTGCCGGACGGGTCGCCAAAAAGACCTTCACATCGGTGAAGCCGAAGACCTTGAGAACATCCAGGCCGAAGCGCAGACAGGCGGCCATTTCTTCTTCGATCTGGTCTTCGCGCAAGAATAGGTGAGCGTCATCTTGGGTGAACCCGCGCACGCGCAAAAGGCCGTGCAGCACGCCGGAACGCTCGTAGCGGTACACGGTGCCAAACTCGGCGTAGCGAATGGGCAGCTCGCGGTGCGAGCGAAGCTGCGACCGGTAGATGGCGATATGGAAGGGGCAGTTCATGGGCCGGACCAGATAGCGCTGGCCTTCCAGTTCCATGCCGCCAAAAAGGTTCTCTTTGTAGTGCTCCATGTGGCCGGACTTCACCAGCAATTGCTCGCGCGCCACATGCGGGGTGAACACCATCTCGTAGCCGCGACGAACCAACTCGCGGCGAAGCATTTCCTCGAGCACGTTACGGATGATGGCGCCCTTGGGGTGCCAGAGCACGAAGCCCGGTCCGACAAGCTCGTCGACGGAGAACAGATCGAGTTGCTTGCCCAGCACGCGGTGATCGCGGCGCTTGGCTTCCTCGATCCGATCCAGGTGGGCTTTCAGATCGTCCTTGGACGCGAAGGCCGTGCCGTACACGCGCTGGAGCTGCGGGTTGCGCTCGTCGCCGCGCCAGTAGGCACCGGCGAAGGACAGCACCTTGAACGCCTTGATCTGCCCGGTACGTTCGATGTGCGGCCCCGCGCACAAGTCCACGAAATCACCGTGCTGGTAGAGCGAGATCTCCTCGCCCTCGGGAATCGATTCGATGATCTCGACCTTGTAGGTCTCGCCCTTGTCGGCAAACAGGCGCACGGCATCTGCCCGCGAAACTACCTTGCGCACGAAAGGCAGGTCCTGGCCGACGATCTTGGCCATCTCGGCCTCGATCTTTTCGATGTCCTCGGGCGCGAATGGCTCGGTATCGAAGTCGTAGTAGAAACCGTTCTCGATGGCCGGGCCGATGGTGACCTTGGCCTTGGGGCGCAGCCGCTGGACGGCATCGGCCATCACGTGCGACGCTGAATGGCGCAGCCGGGACAGCGGATCATCGGGCACATCCCCCTTGTCGCGGGGGCGGATCACCGGACGTTCACTCACGGTCTTTGCTCTCCGAACGCGTACATCCGGCGAACAGGGCGTAGGCGCGCGCCCAGGCCGGCGGGGCTGGGCGTCGGTCTGCGCGGACTGCGTAGGCAAGGGTTGAAGATTGCAACGGCCGAAGGATAGCACCGTCGAACGCCGGCACTGAAGCCCGAAGACAAATGGTAGGCACGGGCGGGATTGAACCGCCGACCCCTACCGTGTCAAGGTAGTGCTCTCCCACTGAGCTACGTGCCTGTGAGTCCGTGTGGTTCAGGCCGGCTACGTTAGCGACGGCGACGGTAGAGTCAAGAAGAGAGTTAGCAAACCCGGGCTAATGCCACGACCTCCACCTCGGCTGCGCCGGCCCGGAGCAGGACGCGCGTGCACTCGGCCAGCGTGGCGCCCGTGGTCATGACGTCGTCCACGAGCAAGATCCGTCGGCCCTCAGCCCACTCTGGCCCGCGCACGGTAAACGCCCCATCCACGATCCGCCGCCGAGACGCGGGCGACTCCCATCCCAGCGCCGGGGTATCGCGAACTCGGCGCAATCCGTCGGGGACCACCAGCGGCCGGGCCGCGGGCTGTCGAGCAAGTCTTTCGGCCACGCGCAGGAGATCCAGTGCCTGGTTGAAGCCTCGCTGGCGCAAACGCCGGGGGTGCAGAGGGACCGGGCACAGCGCGTTCACGCCGCTGTCGATCGCGGCCGCGACAGCAGGCGCAAGCAAGGCGCCCAGGGGTCGCGCCAGGTGGCGACGCCTTCCATGTTTCAGGTGGAGAATAGCCTGCGTGGTGGCACCCCCGTAGGCCAGCACGCTCCAAACCCGCGCAAAAGGTGGCGGCTTCGCCTGGCAGCCATGACAGCGACGGCTCCCATTCCGGCCATCATCCATATGGGGCAAGCCGCAGCCGTCACATGACTGTTCCACTGCCGACACAGAAAGTTCACAACTTTCGCAGAACGCCCTGTCTTCGGGCACAAAGGCGTTGCAGGCAGCGCAACGGGCGGGCCAGAGAAGCCGAGCAGCAAGCTGAAGCAGCATGCGATATTATCGGCCGCGCGGGCTCGAGGTTTCGTGCGGACGGGGAGAGTATTTTTTCACCACAGAGATCACAGAGGCCACAGAGCCGGACCGGAAAGGGAAGGATTGGGTTCTGTCCGATCCGAACCCTTCCTTCCTTTCCGACCTCTGTGTTCTCTGTGCTCTCTGTGGTGGAGAAGCTAGCTACTCCGCCTTGTTGTACAGCGCCTCGACGATATGCCCATGCCGACTCCGCACCACTTCGCGCTTGACCTTGAGGCTGGGGGTTAGCTCGCCCGCAGCCTCGGAGAAATCCTTTGGCAGAATGGCGAAGTTCTTGATGGTTTCATATGAGGCGAGGGTTCGGTTGATCGCGGCCACGGCATCTTCCACGGCTGCACGCAGTTCGGGCTGCGAAGCGGCTCGGGCCAAGTTGCCGTCGCCAAACTGGCGCGCGGCAAATTCCGAGAGTGTGACGATGGCCACGCAGTGTGGCCGGTTGTCGCCAAACACCACCACCTGACTGATGAGAGGACAGTGGGCCTGCAGCGCAGTCTCGATCATCTGGGGCGCCACGTT
>PMLB01000062.1:0-20969 GCA_003158735.1 Myxococcales bacterium
GTCGGCGTGGTCACAAAGGTGCCGTACCAGGTGACGTGCAGGGGATCGGTGACGACCAGGTTCACGTCGCGGTAGATTCCGCCCGAGAACTGGTGGTCGCCGCCGCGCGGTGCCAGCTGCGCGTTCCAGTTGTTGTTCAATTGCACCGCCACCACGTTGTCGCCGGTCACCACCGCGCCAGTCACGTCAAAAGAGAACCCGGTATAGCCCCCCAAATGACGGCCGATCGATTTTCCGTTCACGTAGATTTGGGCGTCTTGGAACGCCCCCTCGAATTCCAGGAATACCCGTTTGCCCGACCATTCTGCTGGGACGTTGAAGTGCTTCCGATACCAGCCGTAGCCCGTGTAGAACTGCAGCGATGAAAAGTACGGCAGGCTGAACGAGTGGGGCAGCCCGACCGTCGACCACGACGTATCATCGTAGCTGGTCGCCTGCGCTCCCGTCACGTCAGCCAGCTTGAATTTCCAGAACTGATTGATGTTGAGCTGCTGGCGATTGCTCGGCACGCTGGTTCCGCCGGTCGCCGTTGAACCGCCCGCGCTGCTCGTCCCCCCTGATGCGATTGTTCCGGCCGACCCAGTGGTCCCGGCCAACCCAGCGGTCCCGCCGCTTCCCTTGGACCCCGCAAATCCGCCCGATCCCCCGCTGCTCGTGGAACCGCCGCGTCCCGCGCTGCCGCCCGAAGATGGGCCACTTCCGCCCGGCGCGGCGCCGGTGGTGGAGCCACCTTGCGACAGGCTGCCGCCCGAGGCAGCGGCCATACCGCCAATCGCGCCAGCTTCAGCCGAAGTGCCTCCCGCTGCGAGGGAGCCGGCCACGCTTGACGTTCCACCCGCTGCACTCGTACCGCCGGAATCCACAGCGCCGCCTGAGCCAACAGAGCCACCCTGCGCAATCCCGCCACCTGCGCCGGCTGAACCGCCGGTCTTTCCCGCATTGCCCGGATTCCCTGCCGCCGCATCGGCCGTAGGATTGGAACTGCCCGAGCTGCAACTGGCTGACTCTAGCAAGATCAGGGCCACGCCGATTGCGGCGCCTCTTACCGGGAATGCCCGGCGAGCAGCGTTCGAAGCCTGGATGGACTGATGCATGGGGGTCTCGTCTTCTCCCCGGCATCGCCGGGTAAATCACTTCCGCGAGCACTACGGGGATCGGACGGTACGAAAACGGGTCTAGAAATCGCACAAGGTCTGAGCGAATCACTTGGCCGCTGCGCGCTCTTTATGGCCGAGCGGCTACGCGTGCGCGCTTCCGTCGCCGGTTCACAGCCAGGCCCAAAGCCCCCAGCATGACCGCAAAGCAGCCCGCCGAAGCGCGCCCTGAGTTTGCGCCGATCGCGCACGAACAGCCCGAATTGGCCGCGGCATGGACTACACTCGTGCCGCTTTGCCCGCCGATGGCGCCTCCCGCTCCGCGGCTCGTGCTACCCCCGGTTCCAGCCAACACCGCCGAGGTCCCGCTCGCACCGGCCATCTCTGCCCCTCCGGTGGCTATTACGGTGCCCTCGGTTGCGGGATTGCCGCCGCTTTCGGGCGCCCCCCCTGCCGCCGAGGTTCCACCCGCACCGGCCATCGCGGCCCCGCCGGTGTCCACCACCACGGTCGCGCCGCCGCTCCCGGGGTTTGCCCCGCTGCCGGCCACGCTGCCGCCTACCCCGCCGCGTCCTCCCGTAGCACCTGCGCCGCCTGCGCTCGGTGTGCCGCCCGAAAGAATCGACCCACCGCTGCCTGCGCCACCGGTCCCGGTTCTCCCGGCGCTGCCGCTCGCACCGGCGGCCCCCGCAGTTGTCCCGCCCCCACCCGCGCCCGCCGCGCCGCTGCCGTCAGGATACTTGATATTGGGCCTCGGCGGGTCGTCCATCCCCTCGCCCAGGTAATAATCCACGAAGCGCGACTGGGTATAACCCTTTTCCACCATGGCATTTCGATATTGCGGATTATGCATGAGGGTGTAGAGACGCTTGTCAGTTGGGATCGCGGTCGTGTAGATCCTTATCGACCCGGAGTTCTCCAACATCACCTCCTCGCGCCAGTCGCCAAACATGTCGCCGTATAGAGGGGGCCTGTTGCCACCCGGCATGTTGCTGAAGGCAAGCGTCGCACCGGTAAAGCCGCCGGAGGGCGCGCCCGGATAAGCCCATTTCGATATCGTGCCCCCGTCCAGTTGCTCGCTCAACAGATCGCCATCCCACCAAATACGAAAGTTCGCCGCCGGCAAATCGGTCCCAATCTGCGTAGGTACCGAAGAGGTCAAGGCCGTGGCAGTGCTCAAGTCCGAATTGTTGTATACCTTACCGTTCGTAAAGCATTCGTACCCCAGATGGCTCGGGTCGACGTCTCCACAATCCCCGCGCCCCATATCGGATGTTCCGGGGCCAACCTTTCGCAGCACCGTGCCGGTCTTGGCATCATAGTAGTACCAGTCATATCCAGAAGTCTGTCCAATGCCGAAACCTTCCAGGCCGGGCCGTTTGGGATCCAGGTCGGCGATGTGCCACCGGTCGCCGTGGTTTATGCCCTGAGAAGCCATATTCCAAAAAATCGACCCATCCGCCTTCCTAGCGTAGCCGCCGTTGACAAATTCATCGATGCCGTCGCCATCAAGATCGAGACATCTGATCTGGTGGTTATTGGGATAGTTATTGATCGGGTTATCCAGTTCCTTCCACCGCAGCGACCAGGCGTTGTTCTTGAAATCAAATGCATAGTCCGTCATTGCCTTCGTCCCACCCCATTTTGCCTTAAACATCAGGGTGGGATGCACGCCATCAAAATAGGCAATGCCAAAATGGCCGGTCATTTGCCCAAGCGTGGGATTGTCATTGGGAACCAGGACGCGCGTGCCCTTTTCCGCGCCGGTGACTCCGTCGACTGCAACGATGAACGCGTCTGTGTCATTTGACGCGGTCAGTGTCTTTCCATCCCCGAAGATAGTCCCGTTGGCCGCTTTGACTAGGAATTCGCCTTTGCCGTCGCTGTCGATATCATACACGGCTTCATTGTCGGAATGCCCAAAACCGATGTTCGCCGGACCGGGATTGGAGTTGCTCGTATTCGAGCTGTTGGGGCCCATATCGATGCGCCACATGAACGTACCGTCGGCCTTGTATGCATCGACGTACTGAGAAATGTTATTCGCCTGCCGGTCTACGACATATTCGTATTCGCCATCCCCGTCGAGATCGCCGATACAGCCAAACTTCACATTCCTGCCGGGTGCGGGATTGAGCGGGATTTCAAGGTAGCCTTTGGGCAGAAGCATGGCCTTTGTCCCGCTCGCTTCCTCGACGCCCTTGATTATGGCTTTCAGGGTGTAGTCGCTGCTGCCTCCGGCGGTATCCTGATAATTGGTTGAGTTGGTTATCGGTGTGGCATTGAGCTTTGTCGTGCCCTTGTACACGTTGAAGGCGATGTCAGTGCCCCATTCCGTGCCGTAGAGTCGCCACGACAGGAGGTTTCCGGTTCCTCCCCCAACCGCCACAAAGCCGCGGCCGAGCTTTTCCATGATCCGCTGCCCATGGGCGGGCATTGCCAGTAGGCCAAGGGCCAGAAGGACGAGAGCCGTAAGAGTCCGATGTCGCATCATGCCGCTCCTTCCATTTTAAACCGCGCTGTCTCGCGCCACGTGCGCAGTGAAACGAGCGAACGTGGACTACGCGCGAGGAGGGGGAGGAGGGCACCGAATCGGGTCTTCCTATTTTTTCCGAATCAACGCGTCGGATTCTTCAACCCGATTCGGCCGTGTCGTGCCCCCTTTTGGTGCCGTAGCGGTTCGCGGATTGCCGCGAGGAGAAATATAGACGTGCTCGTACGTGGATCCAAACGCCGAGTGCGTGTTTGCTTGGACGCACACGGCCGACAGGCGCATGAAGGAAGGATGTGATGCAAACAAGAAGTCGTGAGTCGAAACCAGATCTCGCGCGAGGCTGCGTGGCTCTGCTGCTTGCGGGCTCCGTCGCTTTGCTGCAAGGCTGCGATTCAACCAGCGCGGGCTCGGGCTCGACCGACGGCTCGGTGGCTGCGACCGGCGGCTCACTTGCTGTCACTGGCGGCGCTCCCGCTGTCACTGGCGGGGCGCTTGGTCCGAACGGTGGGACCATCGCTACTTCGGGCGGCACTACCGGAAGGATCGGCGGGCAGCCCAGCACCGGCGGCGTCTCCAGCACCGGCGGCGTCTCCAGCACCGGCGGCGTCTCCAGCACCGGCGGCGTCTCTAGCGCCGGCGGCATCTCTAGCGCTGGCGGCGTCTCCAAGACCGGCGGGATCTCTACCGCCGGCGGCCAGCCCACCACCGGTGGCCAGTCCACAGCCGGCGGTACCGGACAGGCTGGTGCCGGGGCAGCGGGAAGCGGTGTCGCTGGGCAGTCAGGCAAGGGAGGCTCGCTATCGGCAGGGACTCCGGCGGGAGGCACAGCAGGCTCTGGAGCCGCGGGAGGCACAGCAGGCTCTGGAGCTGCGGGAGGCACAGCAGGCTCTGGAGGCTCCACCACGACCTTGCCGACAGTGCGGACGATCACGGCCTTGGACAACGGCTGGTTGTTCTACGTGGGTGACCCTGCCGATGCGCAGTCGGCGACCTTCGCAGATACCGGCTGGCGCACATTGAACGTCCCCCACGACTGGTCCATCGAGGGAGCCACGCCCCCCAGCAATCCCTTCTCCTCAAGCGCAGCCACCACCGGTCGCGGGGGGTACGCGCCCTCGGGAATCGCCTGGTACCGCAAGCACTTCACTCTCCCTGCCAGCGGCTCGGGCGACAAATTCTACATCGAGTTTGACGGCGTCATGGCCAACGCGTCCTTCTACGTAAACGGCACGCTGATTGGCCAGCATCCCTACGGCTACGTCAGCCTTCGCTACGACATGACCGCAGCGGTCACGCTCGGGGGAAAGGACAACGTGGTGGCGGTTCGTTCCGACACCAGCGTGCAGCCTGCTGAGCGTTTCTACACGGGCGCTGGAATCTACCGCCACGTGCGCGTGATCGAGACCAATCCAGTGCATGTCGACCAATGGGCGACGTACATCCAAACCCCGGCGCCAACCGCCGCGTCGGCCACGGTGAATGTTCAAACCACAGTGCTCAACTCAGGCACAACATCCCAGAGCGTGACCGTACAGGGTGTGGTCAGCAACGCCAGCGGCGCGCTCGGGCCTGTCACAACAGCGGCCCAGACCATCGCGGCCGGTGCCAGAGCCAACTTCACCTTCAGCGTCCCGGTCAGCAATCCCCAACTTTGGGATCTCGAACATCCCAACATGTATCAGCTTGTGACCAGCGTGAGAGTTGGCGGAGCCACAGTGGACGACGACGTCCAAAGCTTTGGGATCCGGGAGATCAAATTCGACACCGGAATGACCCTCAATGGCAAGAGCCTGAAATTCCAGGGCGTTGCCAACCATCAAGACTATCACGGCCTGGGAATGGCCCCTCCGAAACGGGCGATACAGCGCCGCCTGGCTCAGCTTAAGGCACTGGGTGTGAACGCCTGGCGCACAGCCCACGACCCGCCCAGCCCGGACTTCCTCGACATGACCGATCGCATGGGCATTCTGGTCCTCGACGAATTTGCTGACACCTGGACCACCACCAAGTACGCCGACAAGGGCGACTACTCCAAGTACTTCGATGTGGCCGCGTCGACGCCCACCGGGATGCCGCCCCTGCCGGTCGTGACTGGGGTGAGCGATGCGACTGCGGTCTGGTACCAGGTCGACTTCACGGGCTGGATCATGCGCGATCGCAACCACCCCAGCGTGGCCTTGTACAGCGTGGGAAACGAAATCGGTCATGGCCTCAGTTATCGAACGCCCTACCTCACCAAAATGATTGCGATGAGTCACGCACTGGATCCCTCGCGTAGCGATACCCAGGCGTTGCAGAGTCCGGCCTCGATCGGAGATTATCCGGGCACCGAGACGAGCGATCTGCTTGACGTCTGGGGCGACAATTACGACCTCGCCACCTGCCTCAAGGCTATGGTTCAAGTGAAGACGAAATCGGGACTGCTGACCGAATTTGGCACTGAAACCAGCACCTGGGACAGTGTGACTGCCAATCCCGGCCTCACTGGCGAGTTCATGTGGACCGGCGTCGACTATCTGGGCGAGGCCGACAAGGCGTGGCCCAGTATCGGCAACACGTCGGGAATCATGGACGAGCTTGGGGGCGTAAAGACCCTCGGCTACGCGTGGCAAACCATCTGGGGAGCGCCCAAGACCACGCCACCAGCCACGGGCACGACCGCGACCCAGGTTGTCCTCACGGCCGACCACACCGCAATCGTGGCCGACTGGGACGATATCTCGTTCGTCCAGGCCACCATCGCAGACGCCGCCGGACATGTTGTGACCAGCTCATCCGCCGCTATCACGTTCGCCATCACCGGTCCGGGCACCATCGTGGCCGTGGACAGCGCGAGCATGACCAACGAAACCTTCCGCGGCAAAGTGCGCAACGCCTACCAGGGCATTGCCTACGCCCTCGTCCAAGCCACGGGACCGGGAACCATCACGGTCACGGCTTCTGCCACAGGGCTCACAGGCTCCAGCGCTACCATCCAGGCCAGCGCAGGCAGCTTCGTTCCGTGCTCTGGGACATGCGACTGATGGTCCGCGAGGACCGCATGAAGAGCAGAACCTGGAACTTTCGGGCATGGCGCCTCGGGGCGCGGCTGCTCTCCGCGATCCTCGCGCTGCCCGGTGGCGCTCTGGCCGCCGACGGCGGAACGGCCGATGCGTCGGCGAACGCACAAGCGACCTACTACGTCTCGCCCCAAGGCAACGACTGCAATCCGGGCACTCTGGCGCTGCCCTTTCGCACGCTTTCCAAGGCCCGCGATGTCGTGCGGACAGTGAACAGCGCCATGACCGGCGACATCATCGTCTACCTCCGTGGCGGAACGTATGCTTTGACTAGCTCGCTTTCCTTTGCTGCCGCCGATTCCGGAACCAAGGGCTTCTACGTCAAATACGTCAACTACCCGAGCGAAACACCTCTCTTGACAGGCGGCCAACCAATCGGTGGATGGACTCTTTCTGATTCGGCGAAGAACATATGGCAGGCCACCGGCGTGACCTCGCAGTTCCGCCAGCTTTACGTGAACGGCACAAAGGCGATCCGGGCACGTACCCCGAACCTGGGCGCAGGAGACACAGCCAACTTCAATCGCATCACAGGAGCCGACCAGACTGTCCCCAACGTGCAGGTCGCCAGCTCCCAGGTTGCGAACTGGAACAACCTGACGAAGGTGGAAATGCACCTGATGATCAACTGGGGCGATGCAACCCTGCGTCTGGCGTCGTATTCCACGACGGGCGCCACCGCGTTCCTAAAATTCCAGAGTCCGGAAGCTGGCATCCTGTCTCAAAGACCCTTTCCCATTCTTGCATCTGTGAAGCAGGCCTACTACTTCGAAAACGCGCTCGAGTTTCTCGACGTCCCGGGCGAGTGGTATCTGAACGAAACCACGAACACCCTCTACTACGAACCACGGACCGGCGAAAACATGGCCACCGCCACGGTCGTCGCGCCGATGGTCGAGACCCTGATCAGCGTCATGGGCGCCACTGCCGACACCAGTCCGGCGCACCACATCTGGTTCCAGGGCCTGGCCTTCGCCCATTCCACGTACCTACGACCCAGCAACTTCGGCTTCCTGGACGGCCAGGCAGGACAGTACAACGTATCGGCGACCGCCCAGAACCAACAGTACGTGGGCAGACCAGCCGCGGGGGTCTTGGTCGCGAACGCCAACAACATCTGGTTCGAGCGAAACCTCTTCACCCAGATGGCCGCTACCGGGCTCGACTTCAACTACGGCACGCATGACGACACCATCGTGGGGAATGTGTTCACGGATATTGGCGGCGCCGGGGTCTCGGTCGGGAAGTTCGTTCAAGACGAGACCACCGAGTTTCACCTCCCCTACAACCCGAGCAACGCGAGCGAGATCTGCACCAACGACACCATCAAGGACAACTACATCACGAATGTGACCACCGAGATCCAAGGGGCGTGCGGCATTGCGTGCGGATATCCGCGAGCCATCGACATCGAGCACAACGAAGTCTCGGACGTGAACTACACCGGAATCTCGGTCGGTTTCGGCTGGACCGCCACGGCCAACGCCATGAGCGGCAACCGGATCAACTACAACGACGTGAACAACATCGTGAAGATCCTGGCCGACGGTGGTGGCATCTATACCCTGTCCAACCAGGGTTCGGGGTCCCAGATGGAGTACAACTACATCCATGATTTCCAGAAGTCACAGTGGGCTGACTACGGCGATCACGGCCTGTACTTGGACGAGCAAACCAGCGGATATACCGTCAGTCACAACGTCCTGGTGAATTGCCCTGCCATCAGCACCAACCACCCCGGCGCCAACACAATGTCCGACAATGCCGGGACGCTGGCATCCACCATCAGCGGCGCCGGCATTGAGCCTGCCTATGTCGACATCAAGAAGAACCTGACGATTCCCATCCCCGCCTTTTCCAGCTCCGTCACGGGCGGCCAAGCTGGCGGGGCGTGTGGAAACACCGGTGGCGACGGAGGAACGACCAGCGTCGGTGGCTCCACCGGATCGGGCGGATCGCGAAACACCGGGGGGACTGGCGGCACCTACGGCACGATGAACAGTGGCGGTGCCCCGGCCACAGGCGGCACTACCAGCGCGGGCGGGACCACGGGCGCGAGCAGCGGCATGAGCGCGGGCGGGACTACGGGCGCGAGCGGGGCGACCGGCATCGGCGGCGCCACGAGCAGCGGTACGAGCGCCGGCGGCGCCACCAACGCTGGCGGCGTCATGAGCATCAGCGGCGCGACCGACTCCGGAGGCGCGGTCGCGACCGGCGGAGCAACCAACATAGGCGGAGCGACCACAACCGGCGGATTGGCGAGTACAGGCGGCGCATCTGTGACTGGTGGTTCGACAGGCATGGGCGGATCTATCAATCCGGGAGGAAGGGCTGGGGCAACGAGCTCGTCCGGTAGCCAGACGAACGCGACACGGAGCGATTGCAGTTGCAGGCTAGGTGGAAAAGCCGCAGACCCGAGTTCTCAAGAGAGTCTTGTCTTCCTCCTCCTCGGCCTCGCATGGGTTGGACGGCATTGGCTTCGCCGGGAGAGGGTGGCGAGCGCGAAAAGTCGCTAGACCTAGAGCGACAACCGTCCGATTGACCCGCGCGCTAGCGTTCGCGGTCGACCCCAACTGGCACGTTATTAGCGCACTGTGCCTGTCGTGACCCGTCAATGGGGGCCAGCTATTCTCGTCGCGATGTAGGATTTTCAAACCCGATTCTACGGCAGCGCGCCCCGTTGTTCCCAGTTGTGGAGGCTATGATGCGAACCAGAACTCGGAAAGCGACGAGAGCTCTCTCAATGGCTCTGCTTTTGGGCGGCGCCATCACCTTGCTGGAAGCCTGTAGTTCGAACGGCCGGGCTCCAGCCTCTACCGCAGGGACGCCAGGTTCAGGCGGCGTCACGGCCTCGGGTGGCGCCGTGACTGGCGGCTTGCCTGCTGCCACCGGCGGCAGCATGACGCCAGGCGGCGGCTCGTCTGCGACCGGCGCTCAGCCTGACACCGGGGGACAGTCCGCAACCGGCGGTCAGACCGCCAGCGGTGGCTCGCTGGTCACCGGCGGCTCCCTGGTCACGGGTGGCTCGCTGGTCACGGGCGGCTCGCTCGTCGCAGGCGGCTCGCTTGTCACCGGCGGCTCGCTTGCCACCGGCGGCAAGACCGGCGGCACTACCACCGGCGGCCAGACCGCCACCGGCGGCAAAACCGGCGGCACTGCTACCGGCGGCCAGACCGCCACCGGCGGCGTCACCACCACTGGCGGCGCTACCACCGGCGGCATCACTACCACCGGCGGCGTCACCTCGACCGGTGGCACACCGCTCCCATCCAACGGGCGAACAAAAATGGTGCTGAATGCCGCCTGGAAGTACTACAAAGGCGACGCCACCGGCGCGGAAGCGACCAGCTTCGCCGACACTTCGTGGAGCCCAGTAAGCCTGCCCCACGTGTTTGACACCCCCTACTACTCACTGAAGAAGGGGATCTTTTGGTACATGGGAATCGGCTGGTACCGCAAGCATTTCAACGTTCAAGCGGACTGGAAGACCTCCAAGAGAATCGTCCTGGAGTTTGAAGCGGCTTTCCAAGTCGCTGACGTTTATGTCAACGGGAAACTCATGGGGGAGCACAAAGGCGGATTCACGGGTTTCTATTTCGACATAACCGATGCCGTCACCGCAGGCGACAATGTCATCGCCGTAAAGGTCGACAACACTTGGAACGCTCAAATCGCCCCGCGCGGGGGTGACTGGTTGTTCCTGGGGGGCATCCACAGGGACGTGTACCTCGTCCTCACCGATCCGCTTCATGTGACGTGGTACGGCACCTTTGTCACCACACCCACGGCTACAGCGGCCTCGGCAACCGTCAACGTCAAGACCGAAGTGAAGAACGAAAACGCGGCGGCCGCGAACTGCAAGGTGACAACCACCATCGTCGACGCAAGCAATGCGACCGTAACATCCATGGAAAGCACTCAATCGATAGCCGCCGGGGCGGTCTACGAGTTTGACCAAACTAGCTCAGCCATTGCCAACCCGCATCTATGGTCACCCGACACACCCTACATGTATAGGGTCCTCACGACCCTGTCGAATGGAACCGGCGCAGTGGACAACTACGAAAGCCCGCTGGGCATTAGGTCAGTCGAGTGGACGGCCGAGCAGGGCTTCTTCCTCAATGGAGCGCACCTCCTGATCGTTGGCATAAATGCCCACGATGACCGTGCTGGCTGGGGCATTGCCCAGACCAATGCCGGCTTCCACAGGGACGTGAAGCTCATGAAGGATGCCGGCTTCAATCTTATCAGGGAATGCCATAACCCCCACGACGTTGCCTGGGATGATGCGGCCGACCAGCTGGGCATCATGGAATGGGCGGAAAACGATTTCTGGGGAGTAGGCGGATATACCTCTACCGAACAGCCCGATTGGCGACAAAGCTCCTATCCTACTAAGACTGCCGACGAGCAACCGTTCCAGGACAATTTGAAACAACAATTGACGGAATTCATTCGCGAAAGAAGAAACCACCCAAGCATCATTGTGTGGAGCATGGGAAATGAGACGTTCGACGTGGCGAGCGGAACACCCATGACCAATTGTAAAGCGTTCTACAAGGTTCTCGCGGCTCTCGCTATGTCGCTCGATCCTTCAAGACAGGCCGCAGTAGGCGGTGCTCAACGACAGGGGTTTGATCAGTTGGCCCCTGTCATCGGATACAATGGGGATGGAGCGACCATCGCCACCTATCAAGACCCCGGCAAGCCCAGTTTGATAACCGAGTACTACGACCATGATGGCGTTGCGGCCTATCCATGGCGAGCCGGACAGGTCCGCTGGGTAGGCTATGGCTACGGCTCGTTCTTGACTGACAACGGCGGCTTGGGTGGCGTGGTTGACTACTACAGACTTCCCGGTCCGGAATGGTATCAATACCGACAGGACCATCTCGGAACGGCATATACCTTGCCTTCCGCCGGCACTGCGGCGAAGATCCTCTTGACTGCGGATAACCTCAGCATTGGCAACGACGGCACGGATGACACGGAGCTTTCGGCTCAATTAGTCAACTCAGCCGGCACGGCGGTCGATAGTACTTCTCCGATAACGCTCACCGTGACTTCAGGTGGCGGACTTTTCCCAACAGGTACTTCAATGACCTTTGACAATTCCAAGTGCCCGGATACAAGGTGTATTCGATACGGCCAGGTCAAGATGACGATGAGGTCCTATACGGCGGGGCCGATTACCGTGACTGCTACGTCTGGCTCACTGCCCAGTGCGAGCGTAGACATCACTTGTGTTGACAAAGGCGGCCTGGCGTCTAGCGTCGGCGGTAGCTGACCTCGGGCGTCGCTGCAAGCGGCGCGTTCCTACAAGGGAGGCAATTCCATGAGAGTTCGAAGAATGATGGACGAAGGCTGGCTCGCGAAGACCTGCAAGGGTGTGTTTTCGCTCTTCATTGGGTTGGCGTGCTTGTCCATCAGCACGCCCGCCGAGGCTGCCGTCGCCTTGCCCAGCCTCTTCGGCAATCACATGGTAATACAGCGGAATATGGAGGTGCCGGTGTGGGGCACGGACACTGCCAACACAAGTGTCACCGTGAAGCTCGGCGCTCAGCAAGCCACTGGCACGACTGGCTCCGACGGAAAATGGATGGTCCGGCTTCCCGCCCAGGACGCCGGAGGTCCCCTTTCCATGACAGTGACGGGATCGTCGACCGTTACCTTGACAGACGTCTACGTGGGGGAAGTCTGGATCGGATCGGGACAGTCCAACATGGGCTATACGGTCCACTGTAGCTACGGAGCGCCCTGCGGGCTGAACAACGAGGCCCAGGAAACCGCCGACGCCAACTACCCATTGATTCGCTCCTGGACCGCTCCATGGCAGCCGTCGTCGAAGCCGCTCGACGCCTCGACCCTCAAAGCATCATGGGTGGTGACGTCGCCGCAAACAGTCGCGAACGTCTCCGCCGCCGGCTACTTCTTTGCGCGAGAACTGACTAAGGCTCTGCCCAATGTGGCTATTGGCATCATCATCAGTTCCTTCGGCGCTAGCTGCCTTCAGTGCTGGATGTCGCAAGCGTCGCTCGCTGCCATCCCATCGGTTGCGACACTGCTCGCCCAGTTTCAGGCTCAGGCAAAACCTGATTACACCAACCAGCACAATCCCTATATTTGCTACAATGGCATGATTGCGCCTTTGGTTCCTTATGCCATTCACGGCGTCATCTGGTATCAAGGCGAGTCGGTTACCTGGGGCGGAGACACCTACCGCGACTTACAGGTTGGACTGGTTACATCCTGGCGCCAGGCCTGGGGACAGGACTTCACCTTCTTGATCGTTCAGCTACCTAATTACAGCATTTCCAGTTCAGGATGGCCCGTCCTGCGCGAGGCGCAGCTTCAAACGACTGAGATTGTTCCCAATACCGGCGCGGCCGTTACCATCGACATCGGCGATCCCACCTACGTGCATCCTCCGGACAAGCAGGATGTGGGCTTGCGTCTGGGCCTGTTGGCAGAGGCGATCACCTATGGGCAAGACGTCGCCGACTACGGGCCACTTTACGATCACATGGCCATCGAAGGCAGCTCCATACGCCTTTACTTCACCCATACGGATGCCGGCATGGCCTTCAAGGGAGGCACCGCCACCGGGTTCGAGATCGCGAGCGCCAACGGCACCTATTCGACCGCGACGGCGGTCATTCAGCCCGATTCCACTATTCTCGTCTCCAGCCCTTCGGTCACCGCGCCAAAGAACGCGCGTTACTGCTGGGCTGGCAATCCGACTGCGAGCCTTGTCAGCAAAGGCACACCCCCGTTGCCAGCGTCTCCGTTTCGTACCGATGCGCCTGCCTTGCCACCGGGTACTGTCATTCCTGATGGTGGCGTCGTGGTCAAGAAGGACGGTGGCACGGGCGACGCCGGCGACGCCGCCGCGATCGTTGTCAAAGACTCGGGCGTAGTCACAACCGGAGGTTCGGGCGGGAACGCAGGCTCGACGGGAAACACGGGCTCTGGCGGAAACACAGGCTCGGCGGGAAATACCAGTTCAGGAGGCATCCCCTCGTCAGCCGGCAACACAGGCTCGGCAGGAAACACGGGCTCGGCGGGAAGTATTGGTTCCGCGGGAAACATTGGCTCCGCAGGGAGTGTCGGTTCGGCGGGAAACACGGGTTCAGCGGGAAACACCGGCGTTGCGGGAAACACGGGTTCAGCGGGAAATGCGGGCTTTGCGGGAAACACGGGTTCGGCGGGGAATGCCGGCTCGGCGGGAAGCACAGGTTCGGCGGGAAACACGGGTTCGGCGGGAAACACGGGAGCCGACGCTGCGGTAGCCACGGTCGACGCTGCACATGCTACCGGAGGCACCAACAATGGCGGCTGCTCTTGTCAACTGGGAAGCCGCGCCAGCGGCTTGTTGGACGGCGCGACTCCTGTCCTGGGCGTGCTGCTGGTACTCGGCTCTCGCCGCATCCGTCGAAGACTGCGCGGTTAGGAAGGGATTTCACAATGCCGGCACATCACCCCCCCAAACGCCGCGATTTTCTCAAGACCGCTGCTGCGGGCGCCGCGGGCGCGGCGGGCCTCAGTGCTCTGAGATTCGAAAAGCTCTTCGCCCAGTCGACAGGGGGGTGGGTGAGCGGCATGCAGGTCAATCCGACCATCGACAACAAGCGGGTCGTCTGCTGCCACGATCCGAACATGCTCACGGGCAACCCAGGGAACACGACCTTCACTGCTCAGAACAATGCGGTCAATGCGAGCGTAATCGCTTCCAACCTCGACGAAATGGCAAAGCAGCTGGCCCAAAAGGCGAGCGCGGCCGAAGCGTGGAGCACGATCTTCCGGTCGAGCAAACCGTGGGCCAGCACCAGAGTGGCCATCAAGACGAACGGGATACAGGGCTCCACCGGGAACCATCCCCGGGTAGCGATAATCAAGAAGATCTGCGATGTGTTCATAGATCAGTTAGGGGTTCCAGCGGCGAATATCATCCTATACGACGCCAACAGCTCCGCGGCGACGACCTATTCCATCTATGCCAGCCTGACGGACGCAACCAAGATACGGGCAACCGTCAGCGACAAAGCACAGTCATTGGGCGGCATGGTGCCGGTCACAATTGCCGGCAGTACAAAATCCATTTCTGCCGTGGCTGACCTTGTCAATGGCGTCATCGACATCCTGGTGGATATTGCCTCGCTGAAAATTCACAGCGGTCCGGGAACATCGTACGGATTCGGCGGTTGTTCTTTGTGCATGAAGAACCATTTCGGCACATTCATTAATCAAGGGACCGAGACGGGCACGGGGGACGCCAGTTCGACCGGATTGCACTCGCTCGACGCCGTTTTCAGCATCAACAAACATTCCGCCATCCTCGGCGGCAATCCGGTTCGTCAGCAACTGTGTATTGTGGATGGGTTGCTGGCAAACGGCGGCAGCAGCGCCGTTTGGAGCGTCAGAACGGATCGGATCGTCATGGGGACCTTTGCCCCCATCGTGGATTACTTCACGGCGACCAAGATTCTTCTCAACTCAACCATCATGGCCGGCGGTCCGATGCCAGCGGCGGGAGTGACCAGCGCGGCCACCCTCGTTCCGCAATACCTCACGAGCTTCGGCTATGCCACGACGGACCCTCTGCAGTGGGTTGAATGCACTCCCCCCAATTGGCCCGCCATCACCAGCGGCAGCGGGGGATCGGGCGGGACCGGCGGCGCGGGCGGCAACGGCGGGACCAGCGCAACCGGAGGCGCGCGCAACGGCGGGACCAGCGCGACCGGAGGCGCCGACAGCGGCGGGACCAGCGCGGCCGGAGGCACCGGCGGCCGGACCAGTGCGGCCGGAGGCGCCGGTGGCGACAGCGGGGCCAGCGCGGCGGGAGGCGCCGGCGGCGACAGCGGGACCAGCGCGGCCGGAGGCGCCGACAGCGGCGGTGCGACCGCTGCGAGCGACGCCACCGATACCGGTGGCACGGTCTCAGGCGGTGCGGGAGCAACCGCGGCCACCAGCGCTACGTCTGCATCGGGGGGCTCGGCCACAACCGGCGGAGCCAGCGCCACAACCGGAACGGGTGCGAACCCAACGGGCGGCAGCAGCGGAACGACGGGCGCGACAGTTTCCCACGGGAATTCAGCGACTGGCTGCAGTGTCGCCGGGGGTCACAGCAGGGCCACCCGTTGGAGCGCGCTGTTGGCGTTCGGCGCAGTCGTGACCGAAAGACTTCGACGTCTTGTCAGCAACGACGATCGGTCATCGTAGTCCGCCCGCCGCTGGCGAGCGTGCCAGTCGCTGCGGCTGTTCCTGGGTGGACAGCCTGCTCGAAGATTTTCCAACCCGATTCTGCGGTGGCCAGCCCCATTCAATGCTGTAGCCACTCGCCGATCAGCGGAACGGAGAAAACGACATGCACTCACACCGACCCCATCGGTTCTCGACCGCCAGCCGCGTCGCCGGCCTAATTGGCCGGACGCCCCTGGCACAAGTCGCAGGAATTGGTCTGGCCCTGTTCTTGCTGGGGCCAGCCGGGTGCAGCTCCGGCAGTTCCAATGCCCCGGCGGCAAGCGCGGGCTCGGGTGGAAATAGCGGTGACTCGGCTGGCGCAGCAGCCGCGGGCCAGAGCGGTTCTTCCGCATCTGGCGGCAGCTCAGGCATGGCGGGAGCAGGTGGGGTCAGCACGCCGGCGGAGACCGGGGGCCAGGCGGCGGGTGCAGGCGGGTCCAGCGAGGCAGGTGCTCAGACCGAGATCGGCGGCAGCGCGATGACAAGCGGCGGCGCGGGCGCGGGCGGAGGTGCCGGTGCGTCTGGTACCGCTGGTGCTGCTGCTGGCGCACAGAGCGCAGCGGCCGGCACTAAAGCCACAAGCACGGCAGGCGCAGCGGCCGGCTCCACCGCCACCGGCGGGAAGGGCGGTTCGAGCGGCAGCGCCGGGGCCGGTGGCGGAGTCGGCGGGACTACCGGTGCAGGCGGAAAGGCTGGTTCGGGTGGTGGCGTCGCGCCAGGCGGGACGACGGGCGCGCTCGGAGGCACGCAAAACTCAGGCGGCGTGCAAAGCTCAGGCGGAGTGACGGGAACCGGCGGGATTCAGGATCCCGAAGAACTCAAGCGCATATTCGCCGAGTATCGATTCGGCATGTTCCTTCACTTCGGGATGAACACCTTCTCCAACGACGGGGCCAAGGATCTGCCCAACCAGGATCCGTCTCTGTTCAATCCGACCAATCTCGACCCGGGCCAATGGATCGACGCTGCGGTGTCGGCCAAGATGAAGTTCGCGGTTCTTACCACCAAGCACCACGACGGCTTCCTGCTGTGGGACTCGGCGACCACGGACTACGACGTGGGCAACGCCAAAGTACCGGCCGCGGGCCACAAGGACGTGGTCAAGCTCTTCGTCGACGCTTGTCGCGCGCGTGGGGTCGCCCCAGGCCTCTATTTCTCGATCCAGGATCGCTCCACGCCTGGGTTGGGCCAGAGCGGCTGGAGCGTCACCAACGAGCGCATGCAGCAGCCTCTGATCGACTACGTCAAGGCGCAGATCAAAGAGCTCCTGACCAACTACGGCTATATCCCGTTCTTCGTGACCGACGGGTGGGCCTGGTCCATGGGCATGACCATCATGCCCTACCAGGACCTCCGCGAGTACATGTACCAGCTAAGCCCCAACACTCTCTTCTGCGAACACCAGGGTCAGCAGATCCCGTGGCACGACGACATCGTCTACTACGAGGAACCCAAGGGCGGTGCCTTTTCTCCGGCCGGCAACATTCTGGCTTCGTGGCAGAGCCAGAAAATGGGACACGCTTGGTTCTGGACGCCTCCTGATGCGGGCGACGCTGGTCCGGCGGTCTCGAACTACACCACAACCCACCTGGCGGATCTCGAGCCGAAATACACCAATTACGCTCCCGACTTCGGACCCAATCGCCAGGGGTTGCTCGAGGCGGCCGTGGTGGCTCAGTTGAAGGCCGTCGGCGCTGCCTGGTCGCCAAACGCGTCGCGCCCGCCCCTGCCTGCGCAACCGCCGCACCTCAACCATGTGATCACCGCGGTCAACGCCACGGCCACTAGTTCAGCGTCCGGATCCAAGGCCCTCAACGCGGTCGATGGAATCAACGACGGCGGGTTCACCACCTACTACACCGAGACGGTGTGGCAATCGGCAGCCGCCGCCCCCCAGTCCCTGACCATCGATCTGGGCAAGACCTACAGTGGCATCGACATGCTCAGCTACCAGCCGCCCCAGATCGCGCCCCAGCAAGCAACCAAGGATTACACGGGACGCATCACCGGGTACGCCATCTCGTCCAGCACCGACGGCACGACCTTCACGCCCGTGACTCTCAAGACGGGCTACGACGGCACCTGGCAGTGGGGCGCCACGCAGTTGGCCGGTTGGGCCTCGGCCGAATTCAACGCGGTCACCGCGCGCTACGTGAGACTGCAGGCCACCTCGGCCACCGGCAGCGATGTGAAAATCAACGAGGTCGACGTGGGCGGCCGCCTGGTGGCGCCCGAGGCCCAATAGCAAGCAAAACGGTCAACCATGCACGCAGCCAGCACAATCTCGGTCTGGAGCCGGCCGCAACTGCGGCCGCTGCCACGGCAGGCTCCGTCTGGGAGACGGAGTGATGGCCAAACAGCTGGTTTGACATCGAGCCCTGGGATCGACCACACTTTAATGGTGTCGCTCGCCGAGGACAGCCCCTTCTTGTCCGACAAGGCTCCTGCGTGCACGCCGGTTCGCGACGAGGGACTTGGCCCTCTGACTGCACTGGCGCGCGCGGCTCTGGAGAATGACCCTGACAAGGTTCGCAGGTTTCTCGACGGCATTGCCCCCACCGTGCGGCGGACCTGCCGCGGCGTCATGGGATTCAGCCATCCCGACCTCGAGGACGCTATCCAGGAATCCCTCATCGACATCGTTCGGGCGCTGCCCCAGTACCGCTTTGAAGCGGACGTGTCGCACTATGCGGCCAAGATCGCCCTGCGCGTGGCCATCGCCGAACGCAAAAAGGACCGCGCTCGGGTGGAATCGCTGCGCCTCTTCCATCAAAACCGTGAGTCTCGACCTCCCTCGCTGGATCCGGCGGGAATCGTCGCTGATGTCGAGTGCTCCTGGCTGACTCGTCTCATCGTCCGCAAGTTGAAGAGGCCCCAGACCGAAGCGGTCCTCCTGCGCTTCTTCCTGGGATGCTCGGTGGAGGAGATTGCCTCAATTACCGGTGTGCCGCTCAACACCGCAAAGACGCGCCTGCGCACCGGCAAGGACAAATTGCGGCGCCATCTCGAAAAGCGGGGCTATTCGCCCGAGACTGTGGGGGTGTTTCGATGAATCCTTGCTCGCATCCTGAAGAGGACATGGACCTGGCTCTCGGCGGAGGTTTGCCTGCGGCGCAGCGCCGGGATCTCAACCTGCACCTGGCTGCCTGCCCTGCCTGCGCGGCGCATATGGCCGCGGCCCAACGGACGAAAGAAGCCTTGGCGGAGCGCCCCTACGACGAGCAACTGAATCGACGAGCCGTGGAAAGGGCCATGACTGGGCTTTTCCCGCCGCGCTTCGCTCGGCTCAGGTACCGGCGATCCTTCCAACTGGGGTTTGCTCTGGCAGGGCTTCTCCTGGTCGCCGGTCTGGCGGGGGCGGCTCTCTGGTTGTCACAGCGACCGTCGTCGGTGCCCCTGCCATTCCCGGCGCCATCCAGTGCAGCGCCCACCGTTTTCTCTGTCCCCGCTCAGGCCGAGCCGAGCGCCGACCCGGCCCCTGCGGCGAGCGACTCTGTCTTGCAGCGCTCGCCGCGAGCCCAGCCGTCAGCAGCCGCGCTCTTCGCCCAAGCCCTTGCTCTGCGTGCCGAGGGCAAGGTCGACTCAGCCATCGCTGCTCACCTGCGGCTGCAGCATCTCTATCCAACAGCTCGTGAGACGGGCTTGTCATTCGCTCTCGCCGGGCGATTGCTCCTGGAAAAAGGCGCGTCGGAGCAAGCGCTGGCGCAATTCAACCAATATCTGGCTCGGCCCGGAGACGTCGCAGAAGAGGCGCTGGTGGGACGGGCGACGGCCCTGGGACGGCTGGGGCATTCTGCTGCCGAAGCGGCGGCTTGGCGACAGGTGCTGGAGCGTCATCCCGGATCCATCTACGCGGCCCGGGCGAAAGAACGGCTGGCCGCCCTGGGTGCCAAGCCCAAGGCCGCGACGGAGCGCTAGCTAGCTCTTTTCACCTTAAGAGAGCACAGAGAACAAGACCCAGATGGGGTATTGTTAGTCGAAGATTGTCTCCCGGGCTGCGTATCCTAGCTATCTCCGTCGCTGCCAGCATGCTGAGCGGCCGGCCCCTGTTTGCCATGCCACCTTCGCGTGCCGAGGTGAACGTCGTGGTTGCGGGCAGCGACCGCTCCTTCGCCGCCATCACGAAATCATTGAGCGAGTCTCTGTCGTTCATCGGCGTGACCGCGCAATTTGAACGAGCGGCGTCAGTCGACCCACGCAGCGTCTCGGAGCTTCGCCCGCCGCAACCGTCGCTCCTTGCCTACTTGTGGATCGACGCTGCGGCGGATCACGAGGTCACGCTCTACATCACAGATGCTGTCACGGAGCGCGTGTTCGTTCGGCGCATGGGTCTGGACCACGGTCTGGACAAGGTGGCGGTCGAAGGCCTGGCCTTCGTGGCCCAGAGCTCGCTCGAAGCTCTTTTGGAGGGCAAAACCATCGGCGTGACCCGCGACGACTACGAGCATTCGCTCGAAGAAGCCGCACCTAAGCCTGCGCCAAAACCAGCGGCGCCGCCCCCGCCCCAGCCGAGTGTGGCGGAACTGCAAAGCGTGCGTCCGTCCAATTGGCAGGTTTGTGCTGGCTATGAACTTCAAGCGTGGGATGGCTCGACCATGCGTCACGCCGCCACGGTCGGCGTCGAGTATGAGCGAAGGCGATTCCGCTTCGCGGTGGACCTGTTCAGCACCTTGCCGATCCACTTTAGCAACAGTGAATCGGGAGCCACATTGATTTCCAGCGGGGCCCGGCTAAGCGTGGCACGTCCCTTGGCGCTGCCGCATCAGCTACGCCTTGTCCCCGGCCTTGGGTTCTCCATGGAACTCACTCACATACGCCCCGAGCTGAGCAGTCCAGCCGCTTTGCCGGCCGCCGCATCCTTCGTTTTCGACCCAACCATTCGCGCCGTTGTCGGCATCGAACGGTCTTGGGGTCGCTGGTCACTGCGCGCAATCGTGGGTCTGGATTTCGTGACCCGCCCGGTGCACTACGTGGTCACTCTCCCAGCCGACACCGAGGTGGTGCGAACACCGTGGCGGGAGCGCCCCTTTGGCGCCATCTCGGTGGCGGCGGGATTCGATTGACATGGGAACCCTCAAAGGG
>PMLB01000062.1:21013-29191 GCA_003158735.1 Myxococcales bacterium
GGGTGGGCTGTCCGTCCCGAAGGGCCGTCGGGCTCCCCACGCGACTACCGCCAGGCTTCGTAGATCCTGGACGGGCTCTGACGGGAATCGAACACGATGTGCTTTCCGTCGTCCGACAGCCAGGGATCAGCAGCGTTGCCGAGGAAGTCGAATTCGGTGGCCTCCTGCGGGGCAGAAAAGGAATCCGCCGCCGAGGCGCGCGTGGCGTGAAAAAGCGAGTTCAACGTGCCCATGCGTCGCGAGGCAAACACGATGCTGTTTCCCCCTCGGTACACGGCCGGATCCCAGTCGAATGCCGTCGAATTCAACGTCGTCAGCGCTTTGGGCGGGCCCCACGGGTCGGCGGTCGACTGGCGGGTGGTTGCGTAGAGATCCCAGTCGCCCCCGCGTAGGGAAGCAAACACCATCATCAGCTGATCTCGCTGCAGCGAGGGCGAGGTGTCCTGGTCCGCTCCAGTGGTGAAGTCAGTCACCGGCGTCGGCGGCTGCCAGAGATCGGTACGCTTCGCTCGGTGTGACACCCAAAGACGCCTGCCCGGGGTCACGCCTCCGGGGCGCTCGCTCGCGAGGTAGATGGTCAGCCCGTCAGCCGAAACTTCCGGCGTTTCGTCCAGGGAGGTGCTCGATAGTTGGTCGACCTTGGCCGGCGTACCCCAGGGCGCCGTGCCGCTCTCTCGTTTCACCAGCCAGATGTCATAATCGCTATTGGGATTCGACGTAAAATAGAGTTCCAGCTCATCGGCGGTCAGGGTTGGATCTGCCTGACTTGCGGGCAAACCCGCAAACGCGGGATGCGGCGCAATCGCACCAAAGGGAACCCAGACTTCCGCAACGCCGCCTGCATCACCGCCATCTGCATCACCCGCGTCCGCATCGCCTGCGTCGGCGTCAGCTGCGTCTGCATCAGCAAGGCCTGCGTCACCAAGCAATGCGGAAATCCTGCCCAGCACACGCTGATCGGCACTGCAACCATTCGCCGCCAGAGCGACGATCCAGCCAAGCAGCAGCGATAGCCAAAGCTTGCGCATGTAGGCTCAGCTTAGCCCACCGCTCGCACGCCGCCAACTCGATGGCTGAGACCTGCCATCGAATTACTTCCTCCGGCGAATGGTAAGGACGGCCAATCGCCCTGCTTGCCTGGGGCATCGGATCCTGTGCTACGCGCCGCCGCAATTCTCGCGGCCGATAGCCACAAAAAGATGACGAGCGCACAAAATAACTAAACCCGAATTGCCCCTGATCCGCTCCCTGTATACACACAGGGTGTTTTTGCGCGCCTCCCATGTGCCGCTACTTACACACTTTCCCAGAAGAAAGATCGAAGACTGCAGCCTGCAAGCGCCCTTCATTTCGTGCAGGTGCCCGCGACTGGCACAAGAGGCTCAGAAGAAGATGCAATCCACGAAAACCTTCTCGCGCACGTCTGCGCTCCTGCGAGGCTTCACCGCAATGGGCACCGCCTTGCTGGCCGGGTTGCCCGCTTCCGCCCACGCTCAGTCTGGGCCAGACACAACCGCAGCCGTCGTTGCTGCAGCGAACGCCGCAGTCACGACTCCCATGCCGGCTGGCCCGTTCCAGCCCACCTGGGACTCAATTCGCCAGAACTACCAGATGCCCAAGTGGTTCATAGACGCGAAATTCGGTCTCTTCATGCACTGGGGGCTCTACTCCGTACCCGCCTACCACAACGAGTGGTACGAGAAGTACATGTACAATATCTTCCAGCAATACCACGAGTCGACCTGGGGCCCGCTGACCACTTTCGGATACAAAGACTTCATTCCGCTCTTCACAGTCGAGCAGTTCAATGCAGATGATTGGGCTTTGCTTTTCAAGCAGTCCGGCGCTCAGTTCGTTGTTCCGACGGCGCAGCACCATGACGGCTTCTCGCTCTGGGCCAGCGACGTCAACAAACGCAACACCTTTGATATGGGGCCCAAGCGCGACCTCATCGGCGAGCTTGCCGTTGCCGTGCGCAAACAAGGCCTGAAGTTCGGCGTCTCAAATCACGAGATCGAGAACTTCACTTTCGTTCAGCCCTCGGCGGCTGTGGTAGCCGAGCTGCAACCCAAGCAGGCCGACCTGTACGACCCGCAATGGGCAGATTTCTACCATGTGACGGATCGAAGCGACGCCGCCTGCCAGAAATTTCTCACCGACTGGGTGAACCGCAATATCGAATTGATCGACAAGTATCAGGTCGACGTGCTTTGGTTCGACAATGGCGTAAATAGTCGCACCTTCGACCCACTCAAGCTGACCGTCGCGGCCTACTATTACAATCGCGCCAAGCAATGGGGCAAGGATGTCTCGATCATCACCAAGAGCGACGCCTACCTTGCCGGCAGCATTGAAGACTATGAGCGGACAGGCCGCGAACCGACCACCATCCAGCCCACCACCTGGGTGACTGACAACCCGATTGGAAGCACCTTCGGCTACACCAGCGACATGACGGTCTCGGGGCCAGCCACGGTGATCAACGACCTGGTCAACGCTGCCAGCAAGAACGGCACGCTCCTGCTCAACCTGTCGCCCAAAAGCGATGGTACGATTCCCGACGCCCAGAAGACAACCATCCTTGCGGTCGGGCAATGGCTGGGCATCAACGGCGAGGCCATCTACGGCACCACCGCCTGGACAACCTTCTCCGAGGAGAACGGGGTTAGCTACCGTTTCACCGCCAAGGGCACCGACATTTACGCCATCGCCCTGACCTGGCCTGGGGCGCAGGCTGCCATCGCAGCCTTGTCTTCGAGCAAGGCCCCGGGCATCAAAAGTGTCACCCTGCTCGGCAATGCCGGCACGCTCACCTACACCCAAGACTCGACTGGCCTCAAAGTGCAGATGCCCGCCACTCATACCGGCCAATACGCATTCGCACTGAAGGTTAGTTACAGCACAAGCACCACCACGCCCGATGCCGGAGTCGCGAAAGACAGCGCTGCTGCCGGTGGCTCAGGCGGCGGCGATGCCGGACCAGGAACCGGAGGCATCACCGGGACAGGCGGCGCCACGGCAACCGGCGGAAGGACCGCGACCGGCGGCGCTCCGGAGACCGGCGGCGCCACCGGAACCGGGCTCGCAAGCGGCGGTGGAATTGCCGGCAACACGGGAGCCAGCGAAACCGGTGGCACGGCTGCCACTGGCGGCACGGTCGGAACCGGCGGCGCCGCTGCCAATGGCGGCAGCGTCACAATTGCCGGGACAATCGCCGCCGGCGGATTGTCGGCAAGCGGCGGCACACCTAGTACTGGCCCAGCCGCCACCGGCGGCAGTGTAGCCACGGGCGGCACGCCCAATTCCAGTAGAACCGGTGGCACCGCAGGTGCGACCGCTTCGCCGCAGCCAAGCAGCGGCTGTTCCTGTCACCTCGCCCAGCGCCAGACAACTGGCTACCCCGGTCTTGCACTGCTCGCACTTCTCATTTTCGTCCGTCGTCTTCGCACAAGGAGCTAGCACCATGCGTTCTATCCAAGTGTTCGTCAGATTGTTGGTTGTCGGGTCTTTCCTGGGCATTCTGTCGCAGGCAGGCGCAGCCGGCGCCGCTGATGCCGGCACGAAAACCCTCATCAACTATTTCCAGCCGACGCCAATTGTTTGTCCGTTGACATCGACTGCCTGGGGTGCTGCCAGCGTTGGTCCCCGAGATACCTGCAACGGCCTCGAAGATGCAACCAACAAGCAGTACCAATACTGGGACGGCAAGATCCTGAAGGGCGCAGACGGCAAGTATCGCATGTATGCGGGCCAGTGGCCGCAAAACAAAGGTTTTGCCGACTGGCCCAGTTCGGTCATTGCTGAGGCGGTCAGCGACGGAACCGTCATAGGAACCTACACCCTTAGCACGAACACTCCCTTCACTGGAAAGGAGCAAAATGTCACCGGTGCGGTCCTCAGCGATGGCAGCTACGTTCTTCTCGATAGTCTGGGCAAAGGCGGCACGGGCAATATCTATACCTCCACTTCACTTGCCGATCCATGGACGTCGAAAGGGCAATTTCAGATTAGCGGAGGCTCCACTTCGACGCAAACAACGGAAAACCTGACTATCTGGGGAAATGCTGATGGCAGCTTCGAGATCATGAGCCGGAGTTTTCAGGAGATGGTCAGCGCCAGCAACATTCTTGGGCCGTACACGATTAAGGCGACGGTTCCGAGCCTGCAAAGCCAGGGCTATGAAGATCCAGTGATTTGGTGCAGCGGCGGGCAATACCATCTGGTCGCCAACGACTATAATGCTCGGAAAGCCAATCACTTCACATCAACTGACGGCATCAATAACTGGAAGAACATGGGATTGGCGTACGATCCGACCAGCGATTTTGTGCGCTACACCGACGGAACGGTCAACCACTGGTACAAGATGGAACGAGCCGGAACGGTCATGGAGAATGGCCATGTCTCGGCCTTCACCTTCGCGGTCATCGACGTTGACAAGAACTCGGACGTGGCAAACGATACTCACGGGAGCAAGATCATCGTTGTTCCGTTCGACGGCGTCGCGTTTGATCGCGATAATCCGGGACCTGGAAGCGCGGGCTGCCCGGCTGATTCTGGCGGTTCGCCTGACGCAGGCCCAGCTGGTGGTTCAGGGGGCAACAGTGGGGGATCGGGAGCTGGCGGATCCACCGGCGGCAAGACCGGAAGTGGCGGAGCCACAGCAACCGGCGGCAAGACCGGTACCGGCGGCGTCACGACAACGGGCGGCAAGACCGGGGCGGGCGGGACCACGGCGAGCGCTGGTACGCCGGCGACAGGCGGCGCCGCAGCGATGGCTGGCAGCATTACAGTCTCCGGCGGAACACCGGCAGGCGGCTCCGCCGCAACCGGCGGGGCAGCTCCAAGCGGCGGCGCTGCGGCAACGGGCGGCAGCACCGGAGCGATTGAAACTGGTGGCGCGGTTGGCGCCGGCGGTACGGTCGGAACAGCTGGTGCCGTGGCCACTGTCGGTGGCAGTTCTGCCGTCGGCTCGATCGGGGGTGGCGGATTGCCCGAAAGCGGCGGCGCAGCCAGTTCGGCCCCGATCGGAGGTGGAGGAAGCGTTGCCGTTGGTGGCACGACCGAAACCGGCGTCACCGGCGGCACGACAGCCGCGACCGGCGCGACACAGGCAAGCAGCGGCTGTTCCTGTCGCATCGGCGCAGGCCAGGCGGCGACCTACCCCGACGTTGCGTTGCTCGCACTTCTCATTCCTGCATTTCGCCTTCGCAGAAGGCGCTAACGCATAAGCCGATAATCCGGCCGCATCTGAAGCTCCATAGCGCGGGCGGTCTGCGCCAACCGGTGCCCGGGGTTTCGTCTGCCGTCCAACCTTCCTTGGCACTAGACCCCGCGCCGGGTCGGATGCAAATATGGCGCGGTGTTGAGCCTATAGTGGATCTTGGGCCACTGCTCTCACCGACGGCCCTCTCTAAACTCGAGCCAAGGAAAAAAGTTGATGCCAACCAGAATCCCGCCTGAATCCCGAACCTCCACGCTCTTGCGTACCTTCGCCGTCGCGTTGTGCGCCGCCGGAATCGTGGGCGGATGCAGTTCCGCCGCACCACCGGCGGGTGGCACGGCCGGCTCGGGCGGCGGCGACACGGGGAAGGCGGGCGGAACGACGGCCACCCCTGGCGGAACCACGGCCGCGCCAGGCGGAACAACCGCCGCACCTGGCGGAACGACCGCACTTGCTGTTCCACCCGGTGGAACAACAAGTGCCCCTGGCGGAACTATTTCTGCCTCGGGCGGAGCGACCACCGCACCTGGAGGAACTACTTCTGCCTCCGGCGGAGCGACCACCGCACCTGGAGGAACTACTTCTGCCTCTGGCGGAGCGACCACCGCACCTGGAGGAAACACTACCAACAGCGGCGGAAGCACGGCTAAGTCCGGTGGCAACACGGCCAACACCGGCGGAGACACTGCCAGCTCCGGCGGAAACACGGCCAACTCGGGCGGCTCCACGGCCAAGTCCGGCGGCTCGATGAGCTCGGGCGGCAAGACGGGCGGTTCCACTGCATCCGGTGGTGGTTCAGGCGGCGCTACCAGTTCAGGCGGCACGACCAGTTCAGGCGGCACGGTAGCCGGAATGCCTGCCGCTGCCGATATTCTGGCCACCTTGAAGCTGGTGATCCCTTATGAAATCAAACTCGGGCCAGAGGATTCGAGCTGGGTCAACAAATGGACCGAGGCCACCTTCTACATCGGCGTGATGGCAGCCTACCTGGCCACCAACGAGGCAAGCTTCCTGACAGACGCAACCAACTGGGGTACGAAGAACAAATGGACACTGCTTGCATCGCCCACGCGGAGTCCAGACAACCAGTGCGCCGGACAGGTCTACGAAGACATTTACCTGGCAAATCCTGTCGCCTCTAATGCGAACATGTATGCGAACATGAAGACAAACATCGACGCCATGGTCGCCAGTCCGAAGCCGGGCGTCGCCACCTCTGACGACTGGTACTGGTGCGACACGCTGTTCATGGCCCCTGGAGGTGTTTCTCGCCTGGGCAAGATCACGGGGCAGGCGACGTACTTCAGTTTCCTGGACACTATGTGGGCCGCCACGCAGGCTGGCCTCTTTGACTCGAAGACGGGGCTGTTCTGGCGAGATACGGCGCACAAGTCCTCCGCCCCGACAGTGTACTGGGGGCGCGGCAACGGCTGGGTCATGGGCGGCATCGTGAGAGTCCTGGAATACCTTCCCGCCACCGATGCCAGCTACAATTCCTACGTCACCCTGCTGAAGACCATGGCCGCCGCTCTTGTGCCCTACCAGCAATCGGACGGCACATGGCATGCAGACATCACACATCCAACTGCCACCGGGATGTCAAACCCGGAGGTCAGCGGCACTGGCCTGATTACTTACGCCCTCGCCTACGGCATCAACCAGGGATTGCTTGATCGCACCACCTATCTACCTGTGGTGGCTGCGGCTTGGAGCGGCATGATGAAGTGCGTCACCAGCGCAGGGCTGGTCGGCTGCATCCAAGCGACGGGAAGTGCCCCTGCTGCCGCAGCGACCACTGAGACCCACGACTACGGGGTTGGCTCCTTCGTTCTCGCCGCCAGCGAGATCTACAACATGGTGAAGTAGTCTCGCCTCATCGAGGCGCGTCGAGCGGCCACACTGCACATTCCGACGTCGAGCGCCCTCGGCGCGTCGGTCTGTTCGCGCTCGGACAACCGCGGGCGATCACCAGCGGCTCGCATCAGGGGCGACAAAGTTCCCCACCTAGCCGTTGACGGCGCAAGAAAATAGTATCAGGTTACAAACATGGCGCGGTTGTGGGGTGGAGGGTGTGCGTGGAAAGTCGGCCAGGAGGCACCATGAAGAAGACCACGTTTGGCAAGGCCCTTGTTGGCATCGCGGCCGGTCTATTCGTCGGCTTGTTCTTGATCGACTGTGTGTCGGATCTACCCCCAATTAGCAGCGCCGCAGGGAACAGTGGCCATGGCGGCCAGGGCTCGGTGGCTGGAAACAATGGCACGGCTGGAAACAATGACACCAGTTCGGGTGGCATCCCCTTCACAATCGACACCAGCCACATTGGCGGCAATCCGGTGGTCGACGCCGGGAATGCCGACGTGGCCACTGGACCTGAACCGTGGCCACCGACCGGCTTCACCAACGAGACGGCTGTAGCCGTTGGGGCCTATGCCCTTGGTCCGCAAATCACGTCGACCGACGACGCCGGCGCGGCCGGAGCCAGCGGTGGACCCACCCGTCCTGCCACTGCGTGTACCGCCCTTTATGGCGTGGTTCGCGACTTCAAGATGGGGAACAAAACCGGCGGGCATCCAGATTTTGAGACGGCGCCAGTTGGAGACGAGCCGGGAATTGTGGCCACCACCCTGGGTCCAGACAACAAGCCGGTCTACGCGGCGACTGGACGACAACCGCAGAAGTCCACCACAGGTCCGGACAACTTCAACCAATGGTACAACGATGTCCCGGGGGTCAACATGACGTACGTGTTGGCCCTACAGATGGTGGACATCAATGGGACAGCCTCTTTCCAAGCGACCAAGCCCAGTTCTTTCTTTCCGCTCGACAATGCTGGCTTTGGCAACGAGGGACAGCCTCACAATTTCTCCTTCACCACCGAGATTCACACCGCCTTCCAATACAAAGGGGGTGAAACCTTCTCGTTCAGCGGCGACGACGACGTCTGGGTGTTCATC
>PMLB01000088.1 GCA_003158735.1 Myxococcales bacterium
ATCCGGGGACGAGTACATCGAAAAGCCGTTGAAATCGTTGTCGGTCGTGGTGCTTAGGAAGTATTCGCCGTGCAGATAGAATGTGTTGCACACCCGGATGATGCCGCCGCCGTGGGCGTTGACCAGATCGCCGTCAGTGTCCTTGAACGTGATTCCGGCCGGGTCGGGGGGCGAGGGATTGGTCGCGCCAGGGCCAGANNGTGGTCCCAACTCCGCCGGAGCTGCTGGTTCCGCCGGAGCCGGTCGTCGTGATCTTGCCGCCAGTGCCGCCCGAGCTGGCCGTGCCGCCGGAATTGACGGTTCCACCAGCACCGCCAACACCGGTGGCGCCGCCGCTCTGTCCGGTAGTGCCGCCGCTCTTGCCAGTCGTGCCGCCTGCGGCGGTCACACCACCGCTCTGCCCAGTCGTGCCGCCCGCCGTGGTCGTACCGCCGCTCGGGCCGGTCGTGCCGCCCACCGTGGTGGTGCCGCCTGCCTGCCCAGTCGTACCGCCCGCGCTGGTCGCACCACCGCTCTGCCCAGCGGTGCCGCCCACGGCGCTGCCACCCGGCCCGGCCGTGCTGCCGCCTGCTTCAGTGGTACCACCCAGCACGGCTGTGCCACCCATCTCGCTTGCACCTCCCACGCCTGAAGTACCCCCGCTCCCTGATCGTCCTGCGGCTGGCTCAGTCCCTCCTGCTCCGGCCGCTGGCTGTGAGGAAGCGCCCGTACCGCCGGTGCCAGGATTCCCCCCGCCGAGCGAGCAACCCAGAGCCAGCGCGCCAGCCACGAGCACCTTTGCCAAACATTCAGTTCGCTTTATCAAGTTCATTTTTCACCCTCGGATCGATCAGTTGCCATTCAGTCTGCTTGCCGTGAGCATCGAACGGCTCACCACGAGCATATCTTGCTCTCTTCCGGCGAAAAATCTCGACACAAAATCGGCCGCACACCGCGCGACGCAGAAATCGCCATCGCTGTGATTTTCCAGTGACCCATTTTGACGGCAGGAGCGCACCTCCACGGCCACGAGATCGATGGCGTCGCGATGGCGGCCCAGTTGCGAACTAGGCGTGGGTGAGCACCGCCCGGTAGCGCACCTGGCCGGCTTCGAGTCGCGCCCGCACCTCGTTGACCTGCACCAACGGGTAGACCTCGATCATGGGTTTCACCTTGCCCGACGCCACCAGTTCCAGGGCCTCGACCAGATCGCGCCTTTCGTCCTGGCTCGATCCACGGAGCTGCCGTTGCCCCATCATCAACAGCATGGGATTGACGGCGATGGGGGCGTCAGCCACGCCCATGTTGACCATGCGGCCACCTTCGCGTAGCCCGCCAAGAGCTGAGGCGATCTGCACGGCTGAATTGGTGGTCGAGAGAATGACGTCAAAGCCGCCGGCGTCGCGCATCGCGGTCCCTGGCTCCTTGCCCGCCGACAGCACTTCATGGGCGCCCATGGATTTCAGTTCGGCAGTCTTGTTGGGTTGGCCCGTGATGGCCCAAGTCTCCAGCCCTAGAGCACGCGAAAACTGCAGCGCCAGGTGGCCCAGACCGCCGAGCCCGAGCACAGCCACGCGTTCGCCCGGCTTGGGATCCGCATTGCGCAGACCGCTCATCACGGTGTAGCCCGCGCAGAAGATGGGCGCCGCCGGCTCGTATGCCAGACCCTCGGGAATCAGCGCGCAACCTGAAGCCCACGCCAGCATGAGTTCGGAATTGCCGCCACCCAACTGCATCCACGTCTGCACCTTGGCGCAGGCATACTGGTTGCCCGACTGGCAGGTGCGGCAGCGGCCGCAGCCTTTCTGGTTCCAGTGCACGCCCACGCGATCGCCCACGCGAAGATCGGTGACGCCTGCGCCTAGCTCGACGATCTCGCCCACGGGTTCGTGGCCAGCCACGATGGGTGGGGTCAGACCAAAGTGCCCGTGGTGCACGTGCAGATCGGTGCCGCACATGCCACTCGCGTGGATCTTGATGACCACTTGGCCAGGCTGGGGATGAGGATCAGGCAGCGTCTTCAATTCCCAGGGCTGGTTAATCTTGGTGATGACGGCTGCGCGCATGCCTGATTCCTCCTATGGGTGATAGATTGGATGAAGCTCAAGGATACCTGTTCCCGAACTCGTGTTCTTCCCCTCGCCCGGGGTCAGTAGCGTGCGGGCGTGACCCATCCAGCGCCAAAGATCGGGCGATTGTCCTGGTAGCATCGAGTGTGCTCCTGTGACGAGATCCTCGGGCAGGTGCCCCTGCTCACCTGGGCTCCGGGACAACCACGCAGGCACGCAAACTGATTGGCGAGGCAAGTATCCCAGCCAGCGCCCTTGCGACCAAGACTCCGGCAAACCTCCGCAGAAGTGCACCGTTCTGCACACGCCCCACGATCCGTGCCCACGGGAACCAGTATGTACCTTGGCCGCTCGTTCGCTGCCGTGTCGGAAGCGTTCCTCTTTCGTTGTGCGATGGCGCGTATGCACGACTCAGCCTCGGCTGTCCTCAGGGCGAGCGGCAGTTGCTGATACTGGCGATAGCGCTTCTCCGCTTCATCGTCGTTGCCCAGGCGCTCCCAACACTGCGCCACCATGAACAATGCTTCAGCGTCGGCAGTCAGGCGAAACGCCTCCTCGAAACGCCGCTTGGCGGCCAGAATCTCTCCGCGCTGCAGGAGATCTCGCCCCTGCCGCACGAGTGTGGCGGCCGGAGTGTCCGCCGCGGGCGTATCGGGGCGCACAGTCCTGGCCTGCACGAGAAAAAGGGCCGCGAGGGCCAAGAATCTCCAGCGCCTATTCGCCGGCATTGCAAGGCAAGCCTACCACACAGCCACCTCAGAGAGTCAGTTGGTAGGCCGCGTATCCCTGGAGAATAGTGTCGCCAACAATACCTCGGCCTGCCGAGAACAGGAAATGGTGATGTTCGGTGAAATCGAGGACCAGTCCGATGTTGAAGCGCAGGTTGGCATCACCGCCGACCTGATCGGGCGTGGTGTAGAAGACTTCGGCGCCGATGGTCGCAAGCTGCGACAGGCGGCGCTGGACTTGCCAACCGAGAAACCCGTAGTTGCGGTTTCCCGTGCCTGGATTCACCCACAAGCCCCCTCCGCCATAGGTAGTCCAGGCGCCGAAGCTTTTCTGCAGCCAAAGCGGAATGAGCACGTGCAGGTGCCCGGTCCCCAGCCCATGAGACGCGTTGCCGGCCGGCACCTCAAATTGCGGGAAAGTCCCCACCATGGGCCACCACGGGCCCTCGTCGACAAAACGCAGTTTCGCGCCCAGTTCGATGTCGCCTACCCCGTAGGATGTGGCACCGCCGCTCGGCCGCGCGTAGGCCAGGGGCGCGATCACGTGAAGCTGCAGGCCAGGCCCGGCGCCGTAGTTCACCTCGACGTGGGGCGCGGTCCCTGTCGCGGCATCGTGGGTAATGGAATGTTGAGTTGCCAGATAGAATTCCCAGTGGCGGAACTCCACTGGCTCAGGGTCATCCGTCACGTAGGGCGGGCCCGCGTGCGCGGTTGCGGCCGCGACGAGAATGGCGGCGGCCAGCACCGCAATTGACCGGCGCAAGCTCATCGCGGCCAATATCTTCCATCGTGTTGGGGTCAGCTGCAAAGGGATCGGCAAGACGCGAGTCGTTGCACCAGACCTTCGGACCTGTGCCCCAAAACGCCCCCATATTTTGCCAGCCGGTCCATGAATTCCGCTCTCCCGTTCCCAGCCGACTCGGCCGCCACGCGGACAAACGGCCGACCCATCGCATAGAGCTTCATCACNNAAATCGACAATGACAGTCATCGACCTATTGCTTAGATGTCGTAGCCCGGGCGCGAGGTTCCAGGTTCGGCAGTCTTTTCGCCGGACGCCAGTGCTAGGGCGCGCAGATCCCCTTTGTGCAGCTCGATGTCCCGCCGTCGGGCCTCCCACCACAGCCCATCGGTACGACCACGGGCGAGCCTCCCACGCAGGTGATGGTCTCGGTCCCCGCGGTCAAGTCTGTCACCACCGTCGCAACCGTGGTGCCAGCGGCGTTCTTCACCCTGGCGGTGGGGGCGACAGTGCTCTGTGAGTAGGGGCCAACCACTGTTGTCAGGCAGACAGCTGAGCCTTTCGTCGTGGTGCCAGTCGCCGTCACGGCCAGCGGGTTGCTCATGTCAATATCCACCAGCATCTTGACGCCATTGTCGAAGCACACGCTGGTCGTCATCCCGGTGGGCGTGGTGGTGGACGACGTGGGGCAGGCTGTGGCGCCGCACATCGTCGTGGCCTGCTCCACGCAGGCGCCTTCAGGCATGCAAGGCAAGAGCAGATCCAGGTAGCAGGCGGGATAGCCACAACTGGCGAAGATCCCGGCGTCGCTGGTGAAGATCTCGGTATCGCCGGCGAGGCCGCCGTCGGCGATGTTGTTCGACCCGGAACCGCCGCCGCAGCCAAGAGCGGCCACGCCCAGCGCGAATGCCAAAGCCAAGGCTAGTCTTGTCCGCCGCATGGATACTCCCTGTGCAATTAGTCTGGCCGTCCCAGTGTCTGCGACGCGGAGTACTTTGTCAAAACACCTACGGAGAGCGTGACGTCGAGCCCTGCCACCGCTTGAAGCTGCGGCACAAGGCCAGGCAGATCCACCAGGGAAGATCCGGGTCTTTGTTCTTAATGAGTCTGAGCCCGAAAGTCCCGTCAGTGCGTTGAATCTTCTTCAGCCGGTCGAGGGCAGCGCTGATGGTCGGGACATCCGGACGAAATCCCATTCGTGAGAGGCTGTCGAAAGCCGAGACGATGTCAGTGAACCAGAACGGGAATGACACTCGCTCCCAGTAGCCGACGTCGCCTCTGTCCCCATATGCGTCCCGCCGGTAAAGCCTGGTCGCGAGCAGTTTCCCTGCTTGGCGGGCCTCGGCGGATCGGCAATGGGCCGGGTGGGCGGCGAAGGCCCGCAGCACCATGCCGGTTGTGAGATGGGAGAACGGCTTCGACTTGTCAGGGGCGATCGGTTTTGGGTGCCGCTGTAGATCAACAAATTCAGAAAAGGGAACGCCCACTGTCCGCAGCGGGATCGCCCAACCGCCGTCGCTCTGTCGCGTGGCCAGCAACCAGAGGAAGCCCTTTGCGATGCGTGGGTCGTCGGCGTAGCCAGCCTTGACCAGCAACTCCATGATCGCGCCAACGTAAGTTGTAGCGTACTGATTGCC
>PMLB01000406.1:0-286 GCA_003158735.1 Myxococcales bacterium
CCACGCTCATCGGGGCCGGCGAGGATCCACTGGCCGAGCTGATCAACGACCCGGCCATGCCGCGCGACTTGAAGTTGGTCGACGTGCTGGGAGGCGCGGTGATGTTCTTCCAGGTCGAGGAAGGACAGAAGCGGCCAGGAGCTGCGGTGCGCGGCGCCTTCACGCCGGCCGGCTACCGCGTGGTCAAGCAGCGACTGGAGCAGTTGCAGAAGGCCGAGGATGTGGAAGAGGATGCGTGGATCCTCGGCAAAGAACGCAAGGCCAAGGATGCGAAGGCCATCGCGCG
>PMLB01000406.1:297-3544 GCA_003158735.1 Myxococcales bacterium
GAGAATCTGAGTCTCAAAGACGAATCGCTGGCGGGCAAGGCCCTTGGCATGCTCAAGGGCACGGCGGACAAGGCGGGTGCTCCGGCTGGCAGCAGCGACATCTTGGAGAACCAGGATCCTGGGGCGAAGCAGGTGGCGGCGGAGTTCGATGCTCTGCTGCGCTTTGGATCGGTGAAGCCCAGCGGTTTCGATCAATACAACCAGATCTTGGGGGAGATCGCGTCGGCCATGGGCGACCAGGGCACGCCGGATCCGAAAGCATTCCAGGGGGTGCTGAGGGCCCAGCGAGCCAACCTGTCCGCCTTGATGGCCCGCTATAACGACCGGGGCTGGGAGCAGGGCTTGCTGGAACGTATCTTGATGCCGCCCTTGCGTGGGGCAGAGGTGGCCATCGTGGGAGCGAGCGCGGAGTTGGCCAATCGCAAGTGGTGCGAAACCGTGGTGGTGGCCTACGACGATCTGCTGGCGGGAAAGTTCCCCTTTGCCACCGGCAAGGCGACCGGCGAGGCCCGGCTGGCCGACGTGGAGAAGTTCTTCCAGCCGGCTACGGGTGTTCTCTGGCAGTACTTCACCGATGCGCTGCAGGCCGACATCGAGCGGGTGGGCTCCATCTTCCGGGTCAAGGAAGGGGCCTCGGTCAGATACAAAGACGATTTTCTCAAGTTCTGGTCGCGCGCGCAGGACATGTCGAGCCGGCTTTTCGCCAAAGATCCGGGAAAACTCGGAATGCCCGTGGAGGTTCGCATTCGGCCGTCGGCGCAGTATTCGAAGATCGTCCTCGACAGTGGCACCACGAAGGTCGTGGGCTTCAATGCGGTAGAACGCTGGGATGAGATCCTGTGGCCATCCCGGCGCGCGCTCGTGCGCCTGTATGTGAAATCCGACGAAGTGGAATCTCTCGGCCTGCGCGAGGATAGCGACTGGGCCCTGTTTCACCTGCTGGGCCAAGGCGTAAGCGCCAGCCGAAACGGGGATGTGCTCTCTCTCTCGTTCGCGCCCACGCTTGGCCAGGGAAGGGTGCAGATCGACTTCAAGCCCGATGTGCTGCGCGACCTGTTCGCGCGCTTCGTGCTTCCACGTAGCATCACCCCCGGGGCTGCCGCGTGTCACAAGTAGTGCCTGCTGGGCTCGCTGCAGTGGGACTTTTTGGGAAAATTCCCGCCGAGCGCGACTTTGTCCGAGTCAACGCTGGTACGTTCTTGCGGGCCGGCCTCGACCGTTGGTTTCAGGAAGGGATCGAGCACCTGCAGCGCGAGCGTACCCACCTACCCGCGGAACCGGCGCATTTTCTGCTGTCTCCAGCCGCAGGCGCGCCGGCGTTCGTCGGGACTCTTGCGCCCGGCGAGGACGCCCTCGGACGCGCCTTCCCCGTGGTCATTTTCGCGGCGCTGGATTCGCATCTCGTGAGTGAAGGCTTTCCCCTTCTTCCGATGTGGCTCGCAAGCTTTTGCGAGGCGAGTGCTCGATTGGCTACAGCCGCGCAGGCGCTTGCTGCTGCTCAATTGGTGGCCGAGATTGAGACTCTGGCATCCGGGTTTCGGCCGGCCGTCCAGGCGGCGGACATCAACACGCACTTGGCCCGGTCGAGCTGCTCTGACCTTCGAGCAGCCGTGGGCGGGTCGCCCGAGGCGGCGGCCTACGCACTCACCACGCTGATCGCGGCGTGTTCTCAAGCGAGAACGCCTGGCTCGCCCGCTCGCGTTCTGGTGCTTGATTGCCCGGCTCCCACCGACGAGCTACGCGCCTTCTGGCTGGAACTCGTGGGTCGGCATCTGGGCGCCAAGGTTCAGATGCCGCAGTCACTGTGGACGCGAGACAGTGGACGGCTGCTCGTCGCGCTCGGTCCGGCCCCGAGCCTGATGCTTGCGTACCTGGCCGACCCCGATCACAAGGGAACCCGCCGCTGGCCGCTGCGAACCTTGAGCCAGACCGCGCGCACGGGCGCAACGGAGAAGCTCTCGCCTTCCCAACGTCAGGTGCTGGCGGCTCAGGACGTGTCGTTGGCCGACGTCTTGCTTGTGTTCTCCGATGCCTAGACTTGTTTACCGCATACCGTCAATTCGGAAGTCTTGACAGACTCGTTGCGTTGGAGGCTAATTGGCTTCTCTGCAGGAACCCGCATGGCCCTCACCCTGAAAGACATTGAGTCTCTGCTCCAGCCTATGGCTGGCGAGAATCCCTGCGGGGCTGACCTCGAGTACGATCCAGCATTCTTGGATCTGGAGCGCTTGGTCAAAGGCAAGGCTGAGCAACAGATAGGGACGACGGTCGTGGCGGCAGAAGAACCTGATTGGCCCGCCGTAGCCAGCGCGGCCGCCACGCTTCTGCTCAAAACCAAGGATCTCCGGATCGCCTTTAACTTGACTCGGGCTTGTCTCCACACTGACGGGTTCGCGGGTCTGCGCGATGGGCTGGCTGTGCTGCGCGGGCTGGTCGAGCGCTACTGGGATGGGTGCTATCCCCGGCTGGATCCCGATGAGGGAAACGACCCAACGTTCCGGATCAATGTCCTCATGGGGCTGTGCGATCCAGCGGCGGTCATGGATTGGTTCCGCATGGTCCCCTTGGTGGCGACTCGCTCTTTTGGCCGATTCAGTATGCGGGATCTTGCCGTGGCGTCGGGCGAGCTGCCGGCCCAGGGAGGCGTCGAGCCGCCCCAGAGTTCGGCGATTGATGGGGCCTTTGCCGAATGCCCGGTCGCGGATCTACAAGCAACTGCACAGACTCTGCGCGAGGCCCTCGATCACCTGGCCGCGCTTGAGACGTCCGTCGGTGCCCGCGTGGGTGTGGCACAAGCGCCAAGTTTCTCGAAGTTGTCCGGACTGGTTAGCCAGGCCCACAAGATCCTAGTGGCTCGTCTGGACCGGCGCGGCGTGACGGCTGCACCGCTGCCCGGTGTTTCACCCGGCGATGCGACTGTTGCTGATGCGGGGCCGCAGGCGCAGACTCCGGTGCCAGGGGTGATCACCTCCCGGGAAGACGTGGTTCGGCTTCTCGACCGCATGTGCGAGTACTACGAGCGGAGCGAACCATCGAGCCCCATTCCGCTCTTGCTGAGAAGATGCAAGCGGTTGGTCTCGGCGAATTTCTTGGACATCGTCCGTGACGTGGCGTCGAACGCCGTTGACCAAGTGGAGACATTGTGCGGCCCGCAAAAATAGACAGTAGCGCGATGATCGCTAGAGATCTGGCGGTTCCGACAAATTTGATGTAGGTGGATATAATGAGCAACAGCGGACAGAAGTTC
>PMLB01000274.1:0-619 GCA_003158735.1 Myxococcales bacterium
GGCTTGGTCGGCGTGGTGGCCGAAATCGACGGCGGCGCAAACAGCGCCCCTATCAAGGGCAGCGCGCGCAGTCCGCCCTGGGCCACTGCCAGCGTCGCACTCGCCGCGAGCACAAGGGCAAGCGCGGCCAAGGCTGGCCAAAGAGCCATGCGCCGCGAGCGCGCGCCTCTCTCGAACAGGCGTCGCTCGATGAGATCGACCTGCCATGGATGAAGTCCGTGCGTTTCGCGCGCCTGATGCAGGAAGGTCAAACCCTCTTGCACAAGCGCCTCGTCCGCGCTCACGCTGTGCGGTTCCTTATCGGCTGACATTTTCGCACCTCAGTCGAGTGACGTCCTCTGCACAAACAGGAAATTCCTTTTGATATATTTTCAAGAAGCGCGCCCGCGCTCTATGCCGTCGGACGCGCGCATTGGCTACCCTGATTCCCAGCAACGCCGCGACTTCGTATGCCGCAAGCTCCTCCAGTTCGAACAGAATCAGGATGCGCCGGTCGCCGTCGGGCAGGCGGTCGAGCACGCGGTAGACATCCCTTGCGGTCTGATCTTGTTCGACGACGCGCAAGGGATCAGGGCCAGCCGCTGCCAGCTGGCCAGCGGTCTGACTGGCAGAGCCGGAC
>PMLB01000274.1:695-27592 GCA_003158735.1 Myxococcales bacterium
GGTACATGTTTCCCGCGTCGAGGTCGGGCTTGATCACGTCGTCCTATCTAGCACTACTGATTGAAATTCTCCCGTCACCCTCGGGGCTGCGGTGACCGCTGACTTCCTTGCTCCTCGGTCAGATACGTCTAGTATCATCCCTCGTCGCGCGTCGTCATCGGTCATCCTCGCGCCCGAGGGCTCGGTCCGAATTTCAATCAGTAGTGCTAGTGACGGCTGGACGCCAAACGTTTCACTTTTCGCCGAAAAGAAACGCCAGCCCGGCGCCAGCGCTGACGTTCCAGCGCGAGAGGGTGATGCTCTGCGCGCGATCGTCGAGAGTAAGGCGCTCACCGCGCAAAGCGTAGCTGGTGCCCGCCAACAAGAAGGGAGCAAAGCGGCCCCAAGTGAAACCAAGGCGCGCACGCAGATCGGCCGCGGCGCCCCAGGCGGTTGCGTTGTGCCCCGTCTGAAGTTGCTTGCCACTGAGGGTGAGCAGAGTCAGCTCCGGGAAGATCCCGACATCGCCGAACACCCGCTCCCACCTTCGCAACATGCCGGCCCCCACACCCAGGCGGAAAGTTCGGTAGGCCGCCAGTCCCGGACTCAGGGTCCGCTCGCGCTCACCCGTGCCCTCGAAAAGAGCGGCCAGGGCCAGCGCGCCGGCCGGCCGATGCCCAAGCAAGATGCCTGCGCCGAATGTGCCCGCGTCTCCATCGTACGTGCCGAATCCCAGCCCGGCTACCTCGCCGCGGGCTTCTGGCTTCAGTTTCTCGGCGGCGGGAACAACCGCCGTGGTTTCGGGCGCTGCCGCCTTTGTACTGGGCGGGGTTGGCTTCGCCTCCACAGGCTTGGCGTCTTCTGCTTTCGCCAAGGCAACTTGCTCGCGCGAAGGAAGGTTGACCGGGCTGGTCGAGTCCAAAGCCCTTGGGCCCGGTCGTAAAACGCCCGACGACACAGGTGCTGCGCTGGGGTTGGGGGCTTCAAACTTGGAGTTCTGTTTCTCGCCCAGGGGCGCGGTGGTCCACTCACCCACCCAGGCTGCAATGAAGACCGCGGCTACAGTCGCGCGCTCATTGCAAGCCTCGGGCGCGGCAATCTCGCGAGCGCCCAGCTTGGAACCGTCCGGGCCGCGCAGAACCACGTGCATCTTCGTGTCTTCGACTGTGACCTCGGGCGAGCCCAAGGCAGCCAGCGCCGCAACAGCGCCCAGCCGCTCCAGTTCAGCGGCGATGGCGTCTGCGCTCGGGCAGGTCGTGCCCATGGGCAACACCGTGACCGCACCAGCCCACAGCAAGGATGCGATTGGTGCCCACATGCCCGAGCACTATCGTCGATCTGCTACCCGAAGACAAAAGCGCCATAGCCCACCACTTCGTCGCGCGGCCCAGCCGTGTCGCCGGAATTGCGCAAGTCGATGGTCGCGGCGGAAAGTCCCTTGTCAGCGGCGATCTGCAAGAGCGCATTGACTGGCGTGGCGCCGCAGGCTTGGTCGAAATCCACGCCACCCGCTCGGCGCGCTTCAATGGTGGCGGCGGTTTCACGGTCCAGGCGACAGGCTGTCGTATAGTCGTGGTAGTGGGAAAGGTCGGAACTGACCACGATCACGGTCTCAGGCCCGCCCCACAGGCGCGCCAAGATCGCGGCCACGCCGGCGTGGTCTTGATCCCCAACCAGAAGCGGCACCACGCGCGCGCCCGGAAAAACCCGCTGCACAAAGGGCAGGTGAACTTCCAGGCTGTGCTCGCGGGCGTGAGCGGCATCGTTTTCCTGAATCAGTCCTTCTTTGAGCAAGGATTCGATGGCGTCGCGATCCACGGGCACCGCGCCCAGCGGCGTGGCGAAAGAGGCGGCGCGGCTGGCTGCCATGCCGGCAAAAGGCACACGATGCGACGGGCCCACCAGAATCACGCGCTCGATGCTCTTGGCGTGGGGAATCAGGCTGCTGTACGCGCTGGCCGCAATGGGTCCGGAATACTGGTAGCCAGCGTGCGGCGCGATGACGGCCTTCGGCGGCAGCTGTGAATGAGGAGCAACGTGTGCGTTAGCCAAATAGGCCTCGACCGCCGCAGTCAGCTCCTTGGCCTCGCCAGGATAGAACGTTCCGGCAACTGCAGCAGCACGCGTCCCCATGACCTATACTTTACAGCGTATTCGTCGCGAGGAAACCAAAGGTTGAACCTGTCGCATAAGACGCCCCATCAGCCCGGCCATCCCGCATCGGTGGCCACCAGATACTTCCGTCGCGACGGCGAAGAGCATGTGGTGTGCGAGCTGTGTCCGCGCTTCTGCCGCTTGCGTGAGGGCCAGCGCGGCCTGTGTTTTGTGCGCGCCTGCCAGGACGGGAAGATCGTACTCACAAGTTACGGCCACTCCACCGGCTTCTGCGTGGATCCCATCGAGAAGAAGCCGCTCTATCATTTTCTGCCTGGCACACCGGTGCTGTCCTTTGGCACTGCCGGCTGCAACCTGGCGTGCAAGTTTTGCCAGAACTGGGAGAGCACGCGCTCGCGCGAAGTGGAAAGCATGAGCGCGGCCGCTTCGCCGAGCGAGATCGCCGAAGCGGCGCAGCGGCACGGCTGCCCCAGCGTGGCCATGACCTACAACGATCCAGTGGTGTTTCACGAATACGCCATCGACGTGGCTGACGCTTGCCACGAACGCGGCATCAAGACCGTCGCCGTGACGGCAGGCTACGTCTGCCCGGCCCCGCGCGCCGAGTTCTATCGCCGCATCGACGCCGCCAACGTGGATCTGAAAGCGTTCACCGACCGTTTCTATCGCGAGCTGTGCGCCGGGGATCTGGCCTCTGTGCTCGACACGTTGGTGTTCCTGCGCGCACAGACCAAGGTTTGGCTTGAAGTCACCACGCTGCTGATCCCGGGAGAGAACGACAGCGACGACGAGCTGGACCAGATGACCCGCTGGATGCATGCCAACCTTGGGCCAGACGTGCCGCTGCACTTTTCGGCTTTTCACGCCGATTTTCGCATGCGCGACAAGCCGCCCACCCCGCCCGAAACCCTGACCCGTGCGTGCTCCATCGCTCTCGGCAATGGACTGCGCTATGTGTACACTGGCAACGTGCGCGACGAGACCGGCGGCAACACCAACTGTGTGGGCTGCGGCGCCCGGCTGATCGGCCGCGACTTCTACGAAATCACGGCCTGGAACCTCACCGACGACGGTCATTGCATCGCCTGCGGCGCCGCATGCCCCGGCGTCTTTTCCGGTGCCCCTGGCCGCTGGGGCAATCGTCGACTTCCGTTGGACGACGAAATTACACGTTGAACCTGAAATTAATCACATCGCCGTCGGCCACTACGTACTCTTTGCCTTCCAGCCGCAGTTTGGCGGCCTCCCGGCACTTGGCTTCACTGCCCAGCTTGCAGAGGTCGTCCCAGCGCATGACCTCGGCGCGGATGAAGCCGCGCTCGATGTCCGAGTGGATCTTGCCAGCGGCTTTCTGCGCGGTGGTTCCGGCGCGAATGGGCCAGGCGCGGCACTCATCTTCGCCCGCGGTGAGCAGCGAAATCAGATCGATGAGCGCATAGGCCGCGCGGATGAAACGCCCGGCCGCGGGCTCGGCCAGCCCCAGCGAAGTCACGAATTCCTTCTGTTCTTCTGGCGACATCTGCGCGATGTCCATTTCCACGGCGCCGGCCAGCACCACCAGTCCCAAGCCGGACTCGCGCGCGTAGGACTCCAGGTCTGCCGGCGCCGGCTTGGCCACTTCGGCTTCGGACACGTTCAGCACCAGGAGCAGCGGCTTCAGGGTCAAGAAACGGAAACCCGACATGGCCACCAGGTCAGCTGCGTCCAACCCTTGCAACCCTCGCAGTGGCAGACCGTTGTCGAGCTGCACCTTCAACTTCTCCAGCAACGCTTGCTCGCTCGCCTTGCCTTTCTCTTTCTTCACGCGCTCGAGCCGCTTTTCAATGAGGATTAGGTCCGAGAGGTTCATCTCGACCTCGAAGTCCTTGGCTTCGCCCAGCGGCCGCGGCGCCTCGCCCGTGGGGCCGGCAAACCCGCGCACCACGTGGCAGAGGGCATCCATCTCGCGCATGGCAGCCAGGGTCTTTTCGTCCAGTCCCTGGCCCTCGCTGCTGGCCGGTGCCCCGGCCACGTCGGAAAAGGCAATCTCGGCGTAGGTGGTCTTCTTGGGCTTGTACAGGTTCGCCAGCGCGGCGACGCGCGCGTCGGGAACCTTGACCACGCCCAGATTCGTCTTGCCGCGGGCGGCACCGTAGCCGGTTTCCGCGGACAACCCGGTCAGGGCATTGAATACGGTTGTCTTTCCACTTCCGGGAAATCCGACCAGACCAATTTTCATGTCGGCGTCCTAGCGCGCCTTCTCTGAGTCGGTCAATGGCAAAGCTCCGATCCAGGAGCGAAGGCGCCGAATTATGCTTTTGGGACGGTAATGGGAATCTGACGCGGTTGTGTTTCCGATCTCTGCTATGAGACAGCGTTGTGATTCAGGCGCTCATCTTCGACTGCGACGGAACCTTGGCCGACACCATGCCGGCCCACTACCAGGCTTGGCTGGAAGTCTTGCGGCCATACGGCATCGCGTTTCCCGAGGATCGCTTTTACGCCATGGGCGGTATGCCCACGGACAAGATCGTGATCGAGCTGTGCGGTGAGGCGGGCAAGTGCCTCGACGTGAACGCGCTGGTGCGCGACAAGGCGATGGCATTCGAGCGCAAGATCGGCGAGGTCAGGCCCATCGCCAAGGTGGTGGAGGTGGCGCGTTCGAGTCGGGGCCGGTTGCCCATGGCCGTGGCCTCGGGCGGCCAGCGCCGCATGGTCGAGAAGACCCTCTCGCAGATCGGCGTGCTCGACTGGTTTCCCGTGGTGGTGACGGCCGAGGATACCCGCCGGCACAAACCAGAGCCTGACGTGTTCCTCGAGGCCGCGCGCCGACTGGGCGTGGAGCCCGCCGAGTGCACGGTTTACGAGGACACTGACTTGGGTCTGGAAGCCGCCCGCCGCGCCGGCATGCGTTCAGTGGACGTACGGCGGATGTGAAAGCAAGAGGGGCGACCACAGGTCGCCCCTACAAGAGATGGTACGCTTTGCCGTAGGGGCGACCTGCGGTCGCCCCTGCAGGAGACGGAACATTTCGCCGTGCGGGCGACCTGCGGTCGCCCCGCGAATCTATTTGCCTCCCTGAGCGATGTCCCGCGCAGCACTGGCCACGCCCGTGCGTGCCGCCATGTAGTCGTTCACGGTCAGGAGGAAGTTCTCCAGATCTTCCTTCTTCTTGCCCTTGCGCGACCGCTTGCCACAGCTCTCCCAAGCCTGGAGCTGGCGTGCGTCCTCCTCGAAGAACAGCTTGCGGGTGGTCTTCCAGGTGGGGACCGACTTGGGATTGACCTTGGCTTCCTTGTCAACAACGTTGAGTAGACCGCCGCAGTCGGCGCGCACCTTGTCCATGAACGCCACCGGATCCTTCTTGAAGCACTGGTCGGCCAAGAACTCGAGCAGGGCCTGGGCGTCCTTCATCTTGGCCAGACCAGGAACCGCGCAGTAGAGGAACTTTTCGAAGGCCACCGCTTCGGGTGTGGGGTCCGGGGTCGAGTGCCAGGCATTGCCGGTCTCCTGGATGAGCTGGTCCACATCCTTGACCGTGCCGCGGTTCTTGAGTTTCTCGGCGTAGTCCTCCAGGCCCGACTGCAGCTTGGGCAGGGTGTCGCGGTACTTTTCGATGGGGCCGGCCAGCTCGGTCGGAGCATCCCGCAGCCCGCCGAAGGCCTGGCGCGCGCGTTCGATCTTGGGCACGCATTCGGTGGTCAGGTAGTCGGAAAAGGTCTTCTGCTGGGTGAAATAGGCCGACTCGATACGCTGCTGGAACTGCTCGGCCTTGGTGAACATGCCGACGTCGACTTCGCTCGCCATCACGCAACTCCAGAACGAGCCAGTTTCACGCTTCTCCATCTCGGCCCAGGTTTCAAAGGTGCGCAGCTTCTCCTGCGCGACCGCCTTGCGGTGACGCTCCTTCATTTGCAGGTAACCCACACCGACCACCACCACGGCAACGACGGCAAGCAGGACCATCCGGTTGCGTTTGCGAGCTGCCTCTCGCGCCGCCATCTGGCGTGCATACTCGTCCGCGCTGTCGATGCGCGGCGGCCCGGCCGGAGCCATGGCGGGCAGAAGAGCACCGCACTTGGAGCAAGTGGTGGAACTGGGAAGATTCTGGTGCCCGCATTTCTCACAGGAAACCATCGTGCTCTCCTTTTGGTTGGCGCGGCGCGTTCAGCGTCGCAGAATTAGCCCTTTTTAGCAGATTGCTTCGAAAAAACGGCCCACGATTTTAGGTAGTCGAGCGCGACCTGCAGTTGGTGGTCGGTCAGGCGCTTCTGCTCCTCGGGTTTTTCGCCCTGCTCGTTGCGTAGGTGACGTTCCATGTTGCGCTCGCGCACCATCTCGGCATCAGCCCCGTCGGGTGTCGGGGCGGTGGCTTCCACCACGACGTTGGGTGTGATGCCCTGGCTTTGGATGGAACGGCCACTGGGCGTGTAGTAGCGCGAGACGGTGAGCTTGAGCCCGCAGGGCTTGGCCCCGCAGCCGTCGATGGTCATCACCGTCTGCACCGAGCCTTTGCCAAAGGTCTGCGTGCCCATGACCACCGCGCGCTGGTGATCTTGCAGGGCACCGGCCACGATCTCGGCCGCCGACGCGGTGGCGCCGTCGACTAGCACCACCATGGGGAAGCCCAGCCAGGTGCCACGCGTGTGCGCCATCTGTCGGTCCATTTCCTTGCCGCCCTTGCCGACGGTGCGTACCAGGAGACCCTCGGACACGAACCGGTCGGCCACTTTGACGCCTTGATCCAGAAGCCCGCCTGGGTTGTGGCGCAGATCCAGGATCATTCCCTTGATGCCGCCCACAGAAAGGCTGCGGGTCTGGATGTCCTGCAGTCCCTCCAAGACCTTGGCGTCGGTGATGGCCGAGAACAGGCGCAACTTGATGTAGCCGTAGCCGTCGTCGAGCATGCGCCACTCCACCGCCTTGACCTCGAACTTCTCGCGCCGGATCTTGAAGGTGAGGGTGCGACCGCCGCGGCTGATGGTGAGCACCACCTCGCTACCCGCTGGGCCCTGGATGCGCGCCACGGCGTCGTTCCAGTCGAGCGGGCCGGCCTCCACGCCGTCGATTCGGTCGATGACGTCCCCGGACTCGATGCCGGCGCGGAAGGCGGGCGAGCCCTCGATGGGCGACACGACCACGAAGCCACGCTTGCGCTTCTCCAAGTCGACGCCGATGCCAGTGATCTCCGCGTCGCCTTCGGTCTCTTTCTTCAGGCGGTCATACTCCTCGGGATCCATGAAGCGCGAGTGGGGATCCAGGGCTTCGGTCAGGCCGCGCGCGGCTCCGTACATCAACTCGGTCTCGGGGACGTCCTCGACGTAGTTGTTTTCGATGTAGGAGAGCACCTTGGTGAAGACGCCCAACTTGTGATACGGGTCGAAGCGTCCTGCGCGACTGGGTCGACTGGCCACCATGCCGCCGGCAAAGGCACACAGCCCGGCCAAGGCGAAGAGCAGGATTCTGGAGCGGGGAAGCAGATGGTGCCGCATGGCCGGGCATTATGACAGGGAATGGGTCAGCGATAGACTTCTTTGCGGTTGCCCACCTTCACGATCGTCACGGATTTCGTCCCATCGTCGATCTCGCACAGAATGCGGTAGTTGCCTTGCCAAGTTCTATTGGTAGCGCAGTACCACGGTCTCGGCCGAGGGTCGCGCGCGAAGCCCGGTGATGGCCAGTCGGGTACCGGTTTCGTGCCGCACATTGGATCGGCCAGCCAGGAAACCGTCGACGGTGGCCAGTTCCTTGATGGTCAGCGCGTCGGTGCGGTAGTGCATGGGAATCGTCACCAGACGCGGGCGAATCTGGTCCACGACCTCGGTAGCCTTGTGCGCGTCCACGGTCCATACGCCGCCCACCGGAACCAGCACCACATCGACGGAGCCGATGGCAGAGATCTGCTCGTCGGTCAGGATGTGGCCCAGATCGCCCAGGTGCGCGATGCGCACGCCGCCCACTTCGAACACGAACACTGTATTGAGGCCGATCTCGGCGCCCTTCTTGTCGTCGTGATACACGCCGACCGAGCGGATGGAGATATCCTTGATCTTCTCGTCGATTTTCATCCAGCCCTTCTTGTCGGGCGTCAGCCCGCGCAGAATCTTGGGCTTGCCGCGCACCAGGGCCACGTTGTTGTGGTCCGGGTGCTCGTGGCTGACCGTGACCGCGTCGGCGTGCAGGTCAGCCGGCGGCAGGTAGCCGATGTTGCCGGGAATCGGATCCATCACCACGCGCGTGCCGCTCGCGCTTTCCAGCAGAAAGCACGACTGGCCGTACCAGGTCAGATAGGCCGCCGGGCGTGGTGCCGCGTGAGCCGCGAAGTACCCCCCTCCCGCAACCAGCAAGGCCGCGCCGGCCAGCAAGGCCAGCACAAGACGCCGCGGGGATTTTTTCATGAGCCCACGTTAGCTACGGGCGCGGGAGACTGCAAGGCTATGCCCTCAATCCATGCTGCGGCCGCGGGTGGGGCGGTACACGCACAGGTTGTGGTACATCCAGCTCAGCGGCAGGGTCTCGCGGCGGCTGAGAAAGGCGCTTTCCAGCGCGCCGGTTTCGCGACGGGAATAGCTCCACCCGATCGCGGCGAGGCGGGCGATCCAGTATCGGCGCGGCTGCTCGTTCACGTGGTGATGACCGCCCTGGCCTGGCGGGGCGCAGGAAAGCACGAGCAACTGGGCGCCGCGGGTGATGGTCTCGGTCGCGCGCGCGGCGTCTGCTTCCAGCAAATGCTCCAACACGTCGAGGCAGAGCGAGAGATCATAGGAGGGCGGGACGAGCCCATCGCGAATCGGATCGCGGAGATCGGCACGCCGGATTTCAACCTGGGGCGCGCGCAGGTCCGGGGGCCAGTCAACCCCGTCTATGCCGATGGCAGCGACGCCAAGTTGCTGCAGAACCGCCACGTGAAGACCCGCGCCACATCCCCAGTCGACCGCGCTTCTGGGTTGGAAGCGTCGGGCGATCTCTTCCGCGATGGTTGCGCAGCAACGGGCGTACACCGGGTTGGCGCTCCCGTACTCGGCAAAAAAGCGACGGTCGTAGATTTCCGCAAGGTCGTTGCGCGCGACGGGCCTGGCCTGAGGCAAGATGACCGCATCCTACGCCGGATCGACGGGGGCGCCGTCTCTACTCGACGTAGCTTCATTGGTGCCTGGCCACTTCATGCCGTGCTTGGCGGCCAGGGTCTTCTATACTCCGCTGCCGATGCCCAGCCCGCACAAAGCAGAATCAGGCCCGCCGCGGGCGGTGTTGGTTGCCGTGCAACTGCACGGAGTCGACGACGCTTCGTTCGGCTCGTCGGTCGCTGAACTGAATCGGCTGGCGCGCACGCTGGGACTGACCGTGGTTGCCACCATCACGCAGCGGCGACATTCGTTTCACACCGGCACCGTGGTCGGCAAAGGCAAGCTCAGGGAACTCGCCGCGCTGACCGGCGGTGGTGACGCATCTTTGGGCGACGACGACGAGGAGCGCGAGACGGCCGAAGCACCGGCCTTGCGCGGGACCGATGACGAGCAGGCCGGCGTGCCCGGGACGGCCGGGGACCTTGCCACCCCGGCAGCGCCGGTCAAGGTCGTGCTGGTCGATCACGACATCAGTCCTTCGCAGGCGCGCAATCTGGAAAAGGCCACGGGCGCCGAGGTCATGGATCGGACGGCCGTGATCCTGGAGATCTTTCGCCGGCACGCCCGTTCGCGCGTGGCCAAGGCCCAGGTCGAGATCGTGCGCCTGCAGTATATGGCGCCGCGTCTGCGCGAAATGGGCGCGGGCAAGGATCGACAGCGCGGCGGAATCGGCGGTAAGGGAGCCGGCGAATCCAGCATAGAGCTGGACCGGCGGAAGATTCGCGATCGCATCGCCGAGTTGACCAGCGAGTTGACGTCGCTGGCAGCCGAGCAAGACACGCAGCGGGCGCGGCGCCGCGACATGAGTCGAGTCGCCCTGGTGGGCTACACCAACGCGGGCAAGTCGACGCTGATGCGCGGGCTGACCGGCAGCGAGGTGTACGTCGCCGACAAATTGTTTGCCACGCTCGACACCACGGTGCGCGCGCTCACGCCCGAAGCGCATCCACGCATCTTGGTGTCCGACACGGTCGGTTTCATCGACAAGCTGCCGCACGGCTTGGTCACATCGTTCAAGAGCACGCTCGACGAGGCCCTGGAGGCCGGCCTGCTGGCGCACGTCGTGGACGCCTCGGATCCAGGGTTTGCGCGCCAGCTCGACGTCACCACCGAGGTCTTGGCGGACATCGGGGCCGCCGACATTCCCCGCCTCATCATCTTCAACAAGATCGATCGCGTTGGTGATGCGGCGGCCGAAGCAGCGGCGGCGCGCGCGCTTACCGAGCGTTGGCCCGAGGCGTTCGTCATGTCGGCGCGGCGGCCCGAGGATGTGGCCCGGTTGCGCGTGCGTCTTTGCGCCTTCTTTTCTCGCGATCTGGTGCAGGGCGAGATTCGCGTGCCCTACCATCACCAGCAGCTTCGCAGCGAGATATTCGCCTCATGCGAGGTGTTGGGCGAACGCTATCAGGAGGACGTCATCATTTTCGACGTGCGCGCCCACCCCGCGGTGCTCGAACGCCTGCGCGCCGCCTGAGACAATCCGCCATGGGCGTGCCAGGCCCCGCCGTCGACGAGCCGGGTGCCCGCGAGTCACCGCACGGGCTGGGCAAACGGATTGACCACGAGGAGCGAAGCGAACCTCTGACCCGCGTTCAAGTCTTCCGAGTACAGCCGATCGCAGCCAGCGTCGAGTGCTGCCTGCACGACGAGAGCGTCCCAGAACGAGATCCGCGTGCGTTCCTGCAATTCAACCGCAGCGACTAGCAGCCTGGGCGTGTTGTCCACCACAGCCCATGACAGGTATTCCCTGACGATAGCCAGCGCCTTGCCTGGCGAAAGCGGCTTGCCAACCTTGCGCGTGAGCGTGACGTAGAGTTCTTGCAATACCTGCACGCTCAGTACCCCATCGCGGTCGCTCCACAGGTTGATGACCAAGTCGCGTGCCAGGTCGTGCTTGCGTCCCGCGGTCCCATCCTCGGCGTAGACGAGGACATTGGTATCAACGAAGGCCGGCACGGTCGTAGATCTCTTCCCGCCGCGGTAACTTGCCGGCCTTGAGCGCCTGCCCTTGGCTTAGACGACGCACCGCGGATGCGCGCGCCTTGTCGTAGCCGCGTTCGTTCTCGACCAAGTGGACGAGTTCTCGGCGTAGGAGAGCGGAAACCGAAAGGCCTCGGTGCGCGGCAAGAACCCGAGCCTCGCGCAGAATACTCTCATCCATAGCCAAGGTGATATTACGTGTCATAGAGGCACAGTTTTACGTGTAGCACACGAAACGCGTGTAAACCACTCAAACCGAACAGCCGACCAAACCCGAGGTATGCTTGCCCTGATGTCCGAGGGTGACGAGAACCCCAGCCAGCCCAGCCAGCTTCGCGATGCTGAGATCGCGCCGGCGCGCAAGCCCCTGGCCGAAGTCCTGGATCGCCTGCCCAGCGATCCCGGCGTGTATCTGATGAAGGATCGTCGGGGCAAGACCCTGTACATCGGCAAGGCCGCCAATCTGCGCAACCGCGTGCGCCAGTATTTCCAGCCTGCTTCGGGCGATACGCGGGATTTCGTGCCGTTTCTGGAAAGTGTGGTGGCGGACATCGAGACCATGGTGACCAGCAACGAGAAGGAAGCGCTCTTGTTGGAGAACACGCTCATCAAGCGCCAGCAACCGCGCTTCAACGTCAAGCTGACCGACGACAAGAACTTCCTGTCCTTGCGCCTGGACTCGCGGGTCGAGTGGCCGCGATTGGAGGTCGTGCGGCGCATGGCCGACGACGGCGCGTGGTACTTCGGCCCCTACCATTCGGCCGGCGCGTGCCGGGAAGCCCTGCGCGTGGTCAACCGCCACTTTCGACTGCGCACGTGTACCAACCATGTCCTGCACCACCGCAGCCGCCCCTGCCTGCAGTGCCAGATCAACCGTTGTCTCGGCCCATGCTGCGTGCCGGTTTCGCCTGCCGACTACGCCGAGCAGGTGCGCGACGTGCGCCTGTTCTTGCAGGGCAAGAACGACGAGCTTCTGGCCGGGCTGCGCGCACGCATGCAGGAAGCCGCGCGGCAGACTCAATTCGAACGCGCCAGCATTGTGCGCGACCAGATCCAGGCGCTGGACACGGTCTTGCAGTCGCAGCGGATGGTGTCGGCGGATCTGCTGGACCAGGACGTCATCGGCTTTCACCGCGAAGGCATGGCGCTCGAGGTGGTGGTGATGTCCGTGCGGCAAGGCAAGATGATCGGGAGCCGTGCCTTTTCCTTCGCGCGCCAGGAGTTCCCGGACGCCGAGATCCTGTCGAGCTTCCTGGGGTTGCACTACGACCTTGTGCCGGTCCCGCCCGACGAGGTGCTCTTGCCCTTTGCCATTGCCGACGCCGACGTCAAGGCCGAGTGGCTGAGCGACCGGCGTGGCAAGAAGGTCGAGATCCTGGTGCCGGTGCGCGGGCCCCGACACGATCTGGTCGAGTTGGCGCGCAAGAACGCGGCCGCCAGTTTCGCCAGTCGGCGCAACACGCGCGACGACGCCCAGGCCACCTTGGGTCGGCTGCAGCGACGGTTGGGCCTGCCCAGACTTCCGCGCGTGATCGAGTGCTACGACATCTCGCACATTCAAGGCGCCGAGACGGTCGCGTCGCTGGTGGTGTTTGTCGATGGCCAGCCGGAGAAATCGCGCTACCGCACCTACAAGATCCGGCAGGCCGAGAGCCCGGACGATTTTGCCTGCATGTACGAGGTGCTGTCGCGCCGGTTCCGGCGCGCGCGCGAAAGCATGCAGCAGGAAGAAAGATCGGATTCCTGGCGTCTGCCCGATCTGCTGGTCGTGGATGGAGGCAAGGGACAACTGGGTGTGGCATTGGCAGCGGCGCGCGACACCGGCATCGACGTACGGCCCGGCGCAGGCTTGCCCATCATTGCTTTGGCCAAGGAACGCGACACGACGGCGCCGGTTCCGCTGCGCGCGGACAGCACCGACGAAAAACCCGCCGCGGCCGTGCCGGCCGGTCCACAACCGGATCGAGTGTTCTTGCCGCAGGCCAAGGACGCGATTCCCATTCGGGCCAACAGCGCGGAGATGTTCGTGCTGCAGCGCCTGCGCGACGAGGCCCATCGCTTTGCCGTGACCTTTCATCGCAGTCAGCGCAAGAAGCGTACCATCCATTCGGAGCTGTCCCGGGTTCCCGGCATCGGGCCCGCGCGCCAGCGCGAATTGCTACGCCATTTCGGCAGCCTGAAGAAAGTCCGGGAAGCGTCGCTAGAAGATCTGCTGGCCGTGCCAGGCATCACGCGCAAGACGGCCAGCGCACTGCGCGACTATTTCGCCGTCCATTCGTAGACGAACTGCGGTCGCCCATCCTGCGCTCGCCCGCTATGGTTGCAAGGTCGTGCTACACCACAGGCGATCGTCGCAGTAGGGGTAGAGAGGCGAACCGCAAGGTGAATTGCCCGGATCGGAGCCTTGATAAAGGATGGCCTGGGCGTCGCGTGGGCCGGCGTCACCGGTGGTGCTCTTCCCGTCGGCGGAGTTGACTTCCATGTCGAACTTGATTTGAGACCCGGCCGTGGGCGGCGTGCCCGGCCAAGGCAGCTTGAGCTCGACCGTGTAGCCGGTACTATCCGTGCCAGCCCAGAACAGGCTGGGGTCAAGCGGAGTCTGGCTGCCGTTGACGCCCGAGGCTTGGGATTTCACGGCCAGCGGCGGGCTAAGAATCACATGCGTGGCCTTGCCGGAATCCTGGGCGGTTCCACCTGAGAGGCCCGAGGTGGTCGAGGTGAAGAGGAGCTCGATGGCGTCAGCGTTGTAGATGGTGTCAGTACTGGTAGCCGCCACGAACTTCGGATCGATCACGTGGATGAAGGCATGGATGCCAAACGAGTCCCAGGCCACGCGGGCCTGAGCGCGCTCGGGGTAGTTGCTGGTGCCGGAGTTGTACACCACCACGCGTCCCCCATTGCTGGCAGCGTTGTTGAAGTTGAGTTCAAACGAAGGCACATTGCAGAACTCGACGTCGTTTCCGTCCAGAACCTGGGCGCCAGAAAACGCCGGCAAGGCCGTGCAGGGCGCAGCGGTCGCAGTCGTGCAGCCTCCCTGCGGGGTGTCAGGGGTGCTTCCAGCATCGGCCGGGAGCATGGTGCAAGAGTCACCCGACGCGTTGGCCACGCACAGGCCAGCCGAGCAGCAGCCGGTGGTACAGGAGTCGCCAGCGCAACACGATTCGCCCACCCCGCCACATTGAACGCAGACTCCGTTCGAGCATTGGCTGCTCGAATCGGTGCAAGCCGGATCGCTTCCGCAGCAAGGAAGGCCCAAAGAGCCGCAACCAACACAGTTGCCAGCGCTGCACGTACCGCCGCCCGAGCACTGGTCGTTCGGACAGCAAGGCTGGCCGGGATTGCCGCAGTTCTGGGAAGAGCTAGTGTCGGTTTCGGTGTTCCCGCCGGTTGCGGTGTCCCCGCCGGTCGCGGTGTTCCCGCCAGTCGCGGTGTTTCCGCCGGCGGTGTCTCCGCCACTGATCGCCCCGCCCGGGTTCTGTGGCGCAGGGGTTCGGACCGGACGACAACTTGCAACGACGAGTGCAAGGAAGAGCGAAATCAAGAAATCGGCGCGGCGGTGATACATGCGAGACATGGAAACCCTCCGTGGTGGCTCAGGCTTCGGCCACTGAATCCAGTCTACACCGTCGCGCGATCGACTGGCACCCCTGTGAATCGAAGACCGTATCAACCGAATTGTTCGAGGTAGGTCGTCGCGGAGGCCGGCGTCAAGGTGATCTGCGAGGCGACTGGCTCCAGGTCGGCGGGAACTTGCTGGATGCGCGGAGCCACGATTTCCAGCCGCCGGAAAGTCGACGACTCCAGCCACTCCTGGATGATCTCGTTGACCTCGGCATCGCTCATGCTGCAACCGATAGCCACCAGCAGGTCCACCTGGCCCAGGTTGGCGCGGAAGTACTCCAAGAACCGTCGCTGCATGAGCTGCGGATAGGGATCGGTCAGCCGCGTGGCGCTGGCCAACAGCGTGCGGCGCAGAACCTGTCGCTCGCTGTTCTGATCGATAAACGGAATCTGGTTGGTCACCGACAAGGGATCAGGAGACAGACCAGCATCCAGCAATCCTTCGTTGGCGATCTGCAGGGCATCGATGATGGCGTCGAAGTTCTGCGCGTCGGGCTTCAGCTTGAGCAGGTTCTGGCTGTCGCCCAGGGCGAAGACATCAAGGGCACCGCGCAGCTTGAGCAGGTTGATGCCGGGCGTGCCCGGCGGAAAGAAAGGCAGGGCGGCGTCGGCCAGCTCTTCTTCGCAGAGCACATCCGCCCGCAGGGTGGCGACGATGGTGCCCGGGCCTCTGCGACAGGGCAGGCTGATGGTGCGCGCCGGGAATCCGCAGTTAACGGGAATACCGAAGTGCGCGGCCAGGCACTCGACCAGGACGTCGTGATTCAAAGAGAAGACCCAAAAGGGCGCGTTTTCCCTGGCCAGCGGCACCAGGCCTGCGAAGTAGGGCAGGCCATCCTGAAACACGCTCCGGTGCGACACCTGACGGCGGTACAGGGCGAGGGACACGACCTGGGCAAGCCAGGCATACAGGCTGTGATAGCTCGGGCCACGCGCATCGCCCGCGCCCTCGATGTATTGCGTTTCCCATTGGCCCAGCAGCGCCTCGTAGTCGAAGTCAGAGGACTCCAAGCGCCTCGACAGATCGTCGATGACCTCGTCGGGGTGACCGAAGCCGCGGCTACGCCAGGCGGAATTGATCTTCTGCAGCGATGTCGGTGTCAGCCAGGCGACGATCTCGGCGTTCAGCTCCTCGCGCAGGGGCATCCCCAGCTCGCGTGATGCGCCGGCGCCAAGAAGAAGTGCCGTCAACACTGGTCAGCGTCCCCTGCTAACTAAAGTGCTAAGGGGCGGGTCGAGTCAAGAGGTCACTGCGAGTCAGCAAGAAACCGACCAAGCCGCCCCCAAAGTGCGCGTACAGATCGATTCCGGGCACGAACGAGAGCGCCACGTTGATGACCAGTACCAGCAGCAGGCGCTGGCGCAAGCCGCGGGCGATGAGTCGGGGTAGCACCCGCCGTCGGCCGAGCACGAGCGCCAACGTGGCACCCATGAGGCCCCAGATGGCGCCGGAAGCGCCCACGCTGTACGAAGGCAGCCCTCCCATGGCCACGCGCAGCCCGCCCGCGACCGCGGTGGCGATGCCGCCTCCGACCGCCGACGCGCAGTACACCGCCAGGTAGCGCCGCCCGCCCAGCAAGGCTTCGAGAAAACCGCCCAAGCTGTACAGCGCGAACATGTTGACCAGCAGGTGTGTGGTGTTGGCGTGCAAGAAGGCGTAGGTGAAAACGCGCCAGACTTCGCCTCGCCACACCTCGCGCGAGCCGTTGCTGAGCCAGGCTTTCAGCGTCTGGCCTTGCAGCCCCGAGCCCTCCAAGAAAACGAAGACCAAAAAGCAGACAGCGATAAGGCCAAAGGTAAGGCGAGGGAAACGTTTCGACACGGCTTGGGCAAACGCAGCGGCTTCGACGCGCTCACTGCGGCCGCGCTCGATGAGATCAGGAACTTCCTCCGGGGTCAGCGCCTGGGCCTGGCCCAGCCGCGCGACGGCCGACTCCAAGGGTGCCAGACGCCGTCCCGCCACGCGCAGCAGCCGCCCATCGTCGCTGAGCTGGTACACGCCCAGGTGATTTTGGTTGGGCGCCTCGCGATCTGCGTCCGCCAGGGCCGCTTGCGCCTCGGCGCCGCCGCCCACCGCAAGCACGAAGAGCAAGCCAGCCTGGTGCGCGCGCAGAACCCGGTCCACGGCAGCACGAAAATCGGCGGGGTTGGAACCGGCATGGTCGAGAACGACCAAGCCCTTGCCCTCGTCGGGCCACTCGAGCACGGCCAAGCGATCCTGGACTGCCACCAAGGTGGCCCGATCGCGGGCGTGGCCGGCGTCTGGCTTGGCGAGGACGGTGAGCAGGCGGTCACGCAGACTCGCCGGCGAAACTGGTACGGTTGGGTCCAAGATGGCGCAGTCTAGTACCGCCTGCCGAGAATGCGTAGCAGGTTGAGCGAATTGCCACAGCGGCCCAGTACCGATCGAATATCTTCTAGCAAGCCATGTCTCTGCAGCGCTACGATCGATCCCTCATGCGCGCGAGCGTGCCTCCCGATATTCCGTGGCCGCGTTCCGGCATGAGCTTGTCGGCTAGCCTCGGCGTGATCGTCCTGTGCCTGCTCGGCTGGACGAACTGCAAGAGCAATACGGGAAGTAGCCCATCGGGCGGCGCTGCTGCCGGAGGCAGCGCTACCGGCGGTCTTGCTTCTGGCGGAAGCGTGGCAGGCACTGGCGGCGTTCTAGCCGGCGGGACCGGAGGCTTCGCGACAGGTGGCAACCAGTCGGGCGGAATTATTGACCAAGATTCTGGAACCACAGGGGCTGTCGGAGGTGGCAGGGGGGCGGGTGGCGAGGGAAGTGCTGCCGCCTCCGCGCCTGACGGTGGCGTCGACAGCTCCGCAAAAGGCGGAACGGCTGGTGGGACCACAAGCGTCGGCGGAACTGGCAGCGGAACCACTGGCGTTGGCGGGACCGCGGGGAGTGGTGGTAGCGGAAGCGCGGCTGGTGGTAGCGCCGTTGGCGGAAGCGGCGTGGGCGGCAGCGCCGCTGGCAGCGGAACTATCGCCGTTGGCGGGATCGCGGGGAATGGCGGCGGCGGAAGCGCGACCGGCGGTGGCGGCGCTGGCGGAACCCTCGTGGGTGGCGGCGGGACCGCCGGCGGCGTGGGCGGCGGCGGGTCTTCAGCAGGCGTGTTGTTCGAGGGCCTGCAATGGGCAGACACATCGGGAAATCCCATCCAGGCCCATGGTGGCGGGGTCATCAAGGTCGGCGCTTACTACTACTGGTTTGGCGAAAACCGAAATCCCGATGGCACATTCTTCGCCGTTTCATGCTACCGATCCACTGATCTCGTCAATTGGGACTTGCGCAACAATGTGTTGACGCAGAAATCGGCGGCCGAACTCAATCGCGCCAACATCGAACGACCCAAGGTCATCTACAACGCGACCACGGGCCAATACGTGATGTGGATGCACTGGGAAAACGGGACCGATTACAGTGCCTCGCGAGCCGCAGTCGCAAGTTCAAGTTCCGTCGACGGGAACTACACGTACCTGGGCAGCGCCCGCCCCATGCTGGGTACCGGCGTGGTTGACCACGGCATCGCGGGCTATCAGTCGCGGGACGCGACCCTCTTCGTGGACAGCGACGGCCAGGCCTATTTTATTTCCGCTTCCAACGAGAACTACGACCTCAACCTCTATCGACTGAAGAGCGACTATCTCAGCATCGACACGCTGGCCGCAGTCCTCTTCCCCGGTGGCCACCGCGAGGCTCCTGCGCTGTGGAAGCGCAACGGCGTGTACTTCCTGCTGACCTCGGCTGCCACCGGCTGGTCGCCTAACCAAGCCGCGTACGCCACCTCGTCCTTGCTGGCCAGTGGTTGGAGCGCATGGAGCAACGTGGGCGATGCCACGACGTTCTATTCGCAATCTACCTTCGTCGTGCCCGTCGCGGGCGCCGCGGGCACCGCCTACCTTTACATGGGCGATCGCTGGGCCGGGGCCTGGGCCGGGCCGGTCAATGATTCGACCTACATCTTCTTGCCCATCTCCTTTCCCTCGAACACGTCGATGAGCATGACCTGGAACAACACCGTGACCATCGATGCGGCGGCCGGGAGCATCACAGGCGCCACCAACCGCTTCAAGTACCTCAACCAAGGCAGCGGCAAGGCCATGGCCATCCAGAATGCCTCGACCGCCGACAGCGCCCCCGCTGTCCAGATGGCCTACAGTGGCGGCAACGAGCAGCGCTGGATCCTCAACTACGACGCCGCTGGTTTCTTCAATCTGACCAATCTCAATAGCTCTCGCGTGCTTGACGTGCTTTCGGGTTCCACGACTGATGGCGCGTCCATCGTCCAGTACGCCAGCAATGGGGGTGACAACCAGAAGTGGCGTGTGGTCGACAAGGGCGGGGGTACCTACCAACTGGTCAACAAGAAGAGCGGAAAGCTGGCCGAGGTTCCGTCCGGCGCAACCGCCGACGGAATTGCCCTCGACCAGCGAACCGCCTCAGGAGCCACAAATCAATTGTGGCTCCTGAGCGTGGCCCAATAGCGCGAGATTGTCGGACGCGACGCCGCCGCTACGGCAGGTTGTAGTACTTGATGTTCGGCTTTGGCTGGGGAAGCGTCATGCCGTAGCCGATGTAGATGCCCGGCTCCGGGGGCTGGTTGTACGCGACGTTCTCCGTGGCCACGCTCATCCGGTAGATCGGATCATGCATGAGTGTGTACAGACGATTGTTGTTTGGGATGGTGGTCGTGTAGACGCGCAACTCGTTGCCGCAGGTGAGGACGGTCTCTTCTCGCCAATCGCCGAAGAGGTCTGCGTTGAGGCCCGGCGTATTCTTTGAGCCATTGTTGCCCTTGCAGCCGCTGGCGGAAAGACCGTTGAACGATGCCCCGTCCTGTGGCTCACGCAGTAGATCAGCCCCCCACCAGATGGCAAAGTTCTGGGAACTGGGCTTGCTCCCTGCGCTCTTGTGGTTCACGTCCCACGGCCCGCCTACGCCGGACCAGAACTGCCAACCTTTGGTATTGGTAATGGGTGCCGCACAGCCACGCCCCACGTCACTCGTGCCGGGGTCCGTCCAGTAGACTTCCCCGGTTCCAGCGTTCCGGAAACTCGCGCCTATCCCGCCATTGCTGTGCACTTGTTCATGGACTGAATAGGCTTGAAGACCGCCCCTAACGGGGTCAAAGGCTCCGAAATGGAAAGCATCCCCGTGCCTTAGCCCCGTTGAATAGAGTCCTACGCCGTCGTGGTCTATCACGGACTGACCCATGACTATTTCGTCAAATCCATCGTTGTCCACATCCCCTTGACGGATGCTATGGACTCCCTGGCTTTGATATCCCTGTGAACTCTGATACTTCTTGCCGTCCTTGCCGACACCGCCGGTGACGGTGTCGAACAGCCAGCGCTCGGTCAACTTGCCGTCGCGCCAGTCGAGCGCCCAGCACGCCGTTCGCCAGTAGTAGCCGCGGCAGGGAACCACGCTCGGCCGCTCACCGTCGATATAGGCAATCGAGGCCAGGAACCGGTCGACGAAATTTCCATTGGTGTCATCGCCCCACCCCATGTCACTGGCATCAGCAATCCCAGCAACCGCGCCCCAGACGCCGGGTTCGCCTCGAAGCGGCTTGTATTCTACGGTGACGAGTTCAGCGCCGGTCTTGCCGTTGAAGATGGTGTACCACTCTGGCCCGGTCAGGATCTTGCCGTCCGCATTCACCAAGTTGACGGAATTATCGGCGCCGACTGCGGGTCCTGTCTTCAAGAAATTGCCCGTGCCGTCCTTGGTGCCCGGCGCGGTCTTGATGGCGACTTCGGCGATTCCATCGCCGTCGAGGTCGTACACCATGAACTGCGTGTAGTGGGCGCCTTCCCGGATGTTGACGCCCACTTCGATTCTCCACATGAATTTGCCGGCGAGCGTGTAGGCGGCGAGTTTGGTCGAGCCACTGACTCCGGGATATGCATTGTCCTTGGGAGCCTTTTCTTCTTTGACCACGATTTCGTACTGGCCATCGCCGTCAAGATCGCCGCAGCTCGCGTCACCCGCCGTGTATCCGGAAGAGTTCTGCAGCGGGATGGAGATATAGTTCTGCGCCATAACATGTTCCACGGCGCTGGCTGCCTGCTCCTGGCCTGCGACAACCGCCTTCACCGAATAGTCAGTGGTACCGCCGGCGGTGTCCTGGTAGCTGGTCGCGTTGGTGATCGGAGACGCATTGAGCTTCGTCGTGCCCCTGTATACGTTAAACGCGATATCGGAACCCACTTCGGTCCCGAACAACCTCCAGCTCAAGAAATAGCCGCTCCCGGATTTGACAGCAACAAGACCGCGGGTGAGTTTTTCCATGTATCGCCCGGCGCCCGGGTTCGGTGTTCCACCGATGGGCGTGGCGCCACCCGTGGTTGTCACGCCGCCGAGACTGGTCACGCCGCCGGAGCTGGTTGCACCGCCGGACTTGGTTGCGCCGCCAGGGCTGGTCGCACCACCAGGGCTGGCTGTGCTGCCGGGGCTGGTTGCACCACCAGGGCTGGCTGTGCCGCCTGGGCTGGTCGCGCCGCCTGGCGGGACCGAACTGCTGGTGACAGTGCCGCCTGCCACTGTGGTGGAACCGGCGGCCGGGGCGTTACCGCCGGTCTCGGTCACGCTGCCAGCGGTTGGGGTTGTGTTTCCTCCTGTCGTGACAGGCGAGCCACCCGTTACATTCCCGCCCGGGCTCGAAACGCCGGCTGAAGCGGGCGTTCCCCCGGTCGAAACTGAAGACCCACCGGAGGAACTGCAGCCTTGGAGCAAGATGATACCGCCGCCGAGGAGCAGAGCCGTACACCCTCGCACTAGAACCTTAGTCGCGTTCTGAGTTCTGCTGCGCATCGCATCCTCCATGAGTTGTCATTCGGCTGCATCCTAGTCACAATGCATCCTAGAAACCAACTACGCAGTGACACTGGGCTGTCACATGGCTCAGTAACTTGCCGTGCCGAGGGGCGAGGAACGGTTTGGGCCGTTCGAGCGAGGGTTCGAGTCTGATACGGTTGCCCTCTGACGAAGGTGGTCAAGCATGCGCCTTTCACCTTGGAACAACTCGATGCCGCGATCGCCGCAGCCCTCGCGCCTCGCTAGGAACGACTCACTTCGCGGGCGCGGCAGACAAGATCGACTCGATCTGAGTCATGACCGCGTTCATCTCCTGCATGGCGGCCAGGAAGGGGGCCGAGGTGGTCAGGTCCACGCCCGCCCGAGCCAGCAAGTTGCCCGGGAAGTCGGAGCCTCCGGCTGACAGCAGGGCCAGAGTGCGGTCGCGGGCCGCGCTGCCCCCGCGCGCTTCCTCGTCGAGAATGGCTTTGCTGAGCGCAGTCGAGGCGACCAGACTGGTCGCGTACTGGTACACGTAGAAGTCGTAGTAGAAGTGCGGAACGAAGCTCCATTCGTTGCCATAGACATCGGGAACGCGGCAAATCGCTTGGTCGTGTCCGTAATAGCGACGAACCAGTTTCAAGTAGGCGGCGGTGAGCGCCTCCCCGGTTAGGGCCTCGCCCTTCTCGGCACGCTCGTGCATCTCGAGTTCGAACTCGGCGAACATGGTTTGCCTGAACAAGGTCGTGCGCAGGCTTTCCAGGCGCTGGCCCAGCAAGGACAGCCGTTCCTGGTCGTCGCGAGCTTCAGTCAGGGCACGATGGAGCAGAAGATTTTCGTTCAGCGTCGAGGCGATCTCCGCGATGAAGATGGCATAGCCTGAGGTGGAAAATGGCTGATTCTCCCCGGCCAGCAGGGTGTGCATCGAATGTCCCGACTCATGTGCCAGGGTCGAGACGTCGTCCCACTGGCCGTTGAAGTTGAGCAACTGGTAGGGATGCACGCCGTATACGCCCGTCGAGTACGCGCCCGCGCGTTTGCCGGTGCTGGGAAGAAAATCGGTCCATCCCGCGTGCAGGCCGTGGGCCAGCTTTCTGCCGTACTCCCGCCCCAGTGGTGCCACCGCGGCCAAGGTCATGCTCACCGCCTCCTCCACCGAATAGTGACGATCGACCTGGCTGACCAGCGGCGCGTACAGATCTTCGTAGCCCAGCTCCGCCAAGCCCAGCATGCGCTTGCGCAGCTTCAGATAGCGGTGCAAGGTCGGCAGGTTCGCGTTGACGTCCTTGACCAACTGCCGATAGATGCCCACCGGAATGTTGTCGCGAAACAGCGCCGCCTCCAGGGTTGAAGCGAAGTGGTGCACATCGCGATCGAAGATGTGGGCCTTGAGCTGTGCCGCCAGCATCGCGCCGGTGGTCCGTTCAAACGTCTTGAGCGCGCCGAAAAAGGCCTGGAAGACCTTCACCCGGTCGGCCCGGTCGCGCGAGGCACGCGTGCGCGAAAACCCCGCCGGATCCAGCCGAACTTCCTCTCCGGTCGAAAGCGTGACGCTCGGGTAGGGCAGGTCGGCGTCTTTGAGCACGCCATACACGGTGCTGGGCGCGATGCTCAGCTCGCCGGCCATGGCCACGATGCGTTCCTCCTCGGCGGCCAGGGTGTGCGGCTTCCAGCGCAACACGTCCTTCAGGTAGAAGGCCCATTCGTGCAGCCGCTTCTCCTGGGCCAGCGCCGTTTGGATGGTCGCTTCTGGCAGGGTCAGCAGCTCGGGGCGCAGCCAGGAAGTGACCGTATCCAGCTGGACGCCGAGCGAATCGGCCTCGGACCGCATGGAACGCGGGGCAGCCAGCCGCGTGTTCTCGTCGCTGCGCGCGTGGGCATAGACCGCGATCCGCTGCAGCTCGTTCTGCAGCGTCCCCAAGTCAGCCAGCGCATCGGCCAAAGCCTTGGGCCCTTCGCCCAAATGCCCCTTGTGCCGCTCGAACCCGGCCACCTTCTTTCCCAGAGCCGCCTTGGCTTTGGCCCAGGCCTGGTCCGAGGCATAGAGATCGCCCAGTTTCCACTTGTATCTGTCATCGATGTGGCTGCGATCGATCTCCTTGGTCGAGCCCAAGGGCGCAGACGGGGCGGCGGCAAGTGAAAGGGCGGCGAGGGGAAGCGCGAATGACTGCATGGTGAGCGTCGGAGTATAGCTCTGCCGACGCAGGTGCAAGGAAGCTCCTGCACCACTCAAGCCAATCGCGTTAGCGGACGATGATCAGGTCGGGTCCTGCCATGACCGACGTCCTAACCCAAGCCGCGCGATCGCGCATCGTCACCGTGGGTGGCGGCAAGGGCGGTGTGGGCAAGAGCATCGTCGCGCTTAACCTGGCGGCCGCACTGGCCCAGCAGGGCAAACGCGTGGTGATCGCCGACATGGATCTCGGGGCCGCTAACCAGCACCTGCTGCTCGGCCTGACCGACCCGGGCCCGGGACTGCAGGCCCTGCTCGACAAGTCGGTGGAAGAGGCCAAGGACTGCCTGACCGAGACCTCGGTGCCCAACCTGCGCTTGCTGGCCGGGACCAGCGCCGTTCTGGGCGCAGCCAACATCACCCACGCTGAGAAGGTGCGCCTGTTGCAGAAGCTGCGCGCCCTGGAGGCTGACATCGTCATCATCGATGTGGGTGCCGGCGTGGGCTACAACATGCTCGACTTCTTCGGCCTGGGCTCACGCAAGCTGCTGGTGACCACGCCCCAGGTCACCGCCATTCACGACGCTTACTCGTTTCTCAAAGGCGCCGTGCTGCGTGTCCTGCACCACAACGCGGACAAGGCCATCGAAGCGGCCCTGCTGGAACCGGCCGAGGCGAGTTCACGGGGCGAGAAGGTGGTGGAGATTCTGGCCCGCCTGCGCGACGTCCGGCCGGAGCTGGCCGACAAGGTGTTCGCGGATCTCGGCCGCTTCGGTGCTTGCCTGGTGGGCAACCAGGTGATGAACCGCGCGCATGCCGGCGTCTTTCGTGCGGTGGCGCAGACCATGCGCGGCTACCTGGGTCTGGAGGTTCCGGTCCTCGGCTACCTGCGTTCTTCGACCGCGATCCACGAGTCCGTCAACCGTCGACGTCCGCTGGCCCTCGACCCAGACAGCGAAGATGCGGCCGCCTTTCGCGAGCTGGCCCGGGCCCTGCTGGCGATCCTGCCGGCCGCCGAGGACGATTTCGAGATTACCGAGGACGAAACCGCCCCGGTCGAGTCACCGGCCGCTGCGCCTGCGCCTGTCGCTGCCAAGCCAGAAGCCGCAACGCCATCGGCAGCGACTGTCGTGCCGCCCCTTCCCGTAGCTGCCGAGCCGGTGGCGCAGGCGGTGCGTGGCAAGCCGCCGCGCGTGCCCAAAGAATCAAGCCGCAGCAAGGACCCGCCTCGACTGCCCGGCCTCACCCCGCGACCGGTGCGTCCGCACTGACAACCCGATCGTGAAGACGCCCCTACTTGAATACCGACAGGGCTTCCCGTCGCACGGTGCGAAGGTCGTCCCACAGTTCCATCAGGGTTGTCTCATTCAAGCCCGCCCGGGTTCCGTCCGGAGATTGCGCCAACTTCTTCACGTGCTCCGAATCCGCGTCGTGGTGCTGCTGCAACAGCCAGTCAACGTCGTCGGCGACGCGCAGTAGATTGACGGACATGCCGACGAGCGCAGACCGTGTCTGGGCGACTTTCGGCTGATGGTGGCAGGCGACGATCTGCGGGATGGGCTGCGGCAGCTTCCAGGACAACAGCACTTGGCCGCCAAGAATGGCGTGGTCGTAGCCCCATTGCGCTTGCTCCTTCAGGTGAACGGTGTTGGGTGCCAGGTTTTTCCCGGCCAGAGCCGCATAGGCCGCGTCGCCGGTCTGAATGAGGAGCAATTTGCCGATGTCGTGCAGCAGGCCTGCCAAGAACACCTTGGGGGATGCGCGACCCAGACGGAACGCCAGCTCGCGCGCCACCGCTGCGGTACCCGCCGAGTGGTCGCGAATCTTTTGTCCTACCCCGCCCAGATCCTTGAAGAAGGTCATGGCGGACATGGCCATGGCCAGATCGCACACATTGGTCGCACCGATGCGCACGATGGCCTTGCTCACTGAGCTGCAAGGCTCGTAGGTCCGGTAGGCCGCGGAGTTTGCCACCCGCATAATCCGTGCGGATAGGGCCGGATCGGCCTCGATCAGTTCCCTGACCCTGTCGAGTTTGAAGTCGGGACAGGAAACGTAATCGACCAGTTCTTGCACGACCGCCGAAAAGGGCCGGAGGCCCTCGAATACGGCCATTTTCGCCGCCACGCTCTTGGCAGCACGCAGATCAGTTTCGCTGGGTGCGGCTCCGTCCAGCCAAAGCTCGGCCATCCCCCGCAGTTTCGTTGGCGTCAGAACAGTGCCGTCCACGTGGCATTTGTCGGCACCTGGGCGGAAAAGGTTAAGCCCCTTTCGGTCCCCACAGTGCAAGGCGCCAACGAGAGCGCTGACCCCAGCCACGAAGCTACAGATTTCTTCATGGCCCGCCGCGTTCCGATAGGAGCAATCTAGATGAGCCGCACTTGGCAGCAGAAGCCACTGCGTTAGAGCCTGGCCTGGAATCTGTCCTGGCACTAGACGTCTCGCTTAGAAGGATTCGCTTCGAGGTATGGGTCTATCAGTCTTGACCGTGATCAGGCCACACGATAGTTTGGCGTCGGTCGCTGTGTGCGGTAGCCGCCTGCAACAAGCCGCGAACATCCTCTTGGTCCGTGCGCTCAAAGGGGGAATGTCATGATTCAACTCGTTCGAAAACCAGGTATTGGCTGCTTTTCATTGGCCTTGTTGTTGGCGATTGGCATTCCTCGTTTGGCATCTGCCCAGGCCACCGCCGACGCAGTCTTGATAAAGACCTTCGACATCAGTGCCGCAGGTCCAGGCCCCAGGATGCGGGCGGGCGATCTGAACGGGGACGGCAGGCTTGACTTTCTGCTGTGTGACGCCACCGACGATACTCCCAGCTACGTTGCCATGCTTACGGCTTACGACGGCTATACCGGCAAGATGCTCTGGCAGGTCGGCAGCGGTGGCTCCCAGGGGACCGACCGCGATGAACCCTGTCAGATCGTCGATATCGACAACGACGGCTACAACGAAGTCCTGGCTGCCATGAATGGACAGATGAATATCTACAATGGGGCTGACGGCAAGTTGAAGTCGTCATTTGCCCTTCCTGCCGCCGGTGCGCACGATTGCATCATGATTGCCAATATCTCGGGGAACACCATTCCGATGGATATCGTGGTCAAGGACCGATACACGC
>PMLB01000411.1 GCA_003158735.1 Myxococcales bacterium
CGCGCACGCTGGCCGATCTGCGCTGCCCCGGAATCTCCCCACAAGCTCCAACTCGCTCAGAACCGCATGCCGCGTTTCGCCCGGAACATGAACCATCTGTAGGTCAAGTAGCCCGCGCCTCCTGCTGCAACTAGCCCCACCACGGGCCAATGCGCCAGGACCAGCAGTCCCGCTCCACCCCAGGCCCCTACCGCCATCATTCCCTTTTTCCGCGCCTCAGTCCTGTCACGGGTCGTCAGGCTTGTACCCATCGGCTTCCTCCGCGAGTGGTTCAACCATGGATGTTGGCGGTCTGCAAGGCCGCTACACGGTTGCGCGGCTTGCAGATCACGTGATAGTTCCTGGGCAAGGAGAATGCCATGCGGATCACACTCTCGATCGTCGCAGTATTCGGCCTTCTAGTCTGGACGCCAGGTTCGGCTCTTGCCAAGCAGAAGGCCGCCAAGGCGGAAGCGGAACCTCCGCCGGCCGCCACGCCCCTGAATGCCTGCGGCTGCTACCGTGACGCCCAGGACCAGTGCCACTGCAACAAGGGCAAGAAGCTGAAATGCGAGTGCGAAAACGACTGTGAGCCGGCGGGCTGCGAGGCGCAACGCCAGAAGCAGCAGGAAAAAGACGCCGCGGCCGCGCTGAAGAAGATCCAGCAGAACGACAAGAAGGGGCAAGAGGCAGCCAAGGCTGCCCAGGCCAAGAAGGCCAAGGAGAAGGCCGCCGAAGCGGCCAAGAAGAAGGCCGAAGGCGGCGAAGGCCGGTGGAAGTAGAGTACCTTGGAACTGCGGCCTGTTAGAGAGAGTTCGTCCAGACAGCCATTTGGTGGATCACAGGGGCGAGCGCAGCCCAGCTTTGCTGGGCGAAACGAGGGAGGGGCCGGGGGACTGCGAGCGAGAGCGAGCCAGTCCCCCGTAGGATAGAGGGCACGGATATCCGCCGGGGGGGTTCCTTTGGTGCGTACCAGGGACCGCAGGGGTGCGTGTCAGGGGTCGCGCCCGGGACCTCGACAGTGACCTGGGCGTGTAGGCGACAACGCACATGGGGGCGGCTTGTCGCATCGTGGCTTCGAGGAGGACGCGAAATAAGAGCCATGATTACAATACGATAGCGCAATTATGAGGAGCAATACGCCTGCCCTGACATCCCGGTTTTGATTTTGGCCCGGCTTGTGCCAGCATCGGAGCCTTTCACCCGGGATAATCCCCCTTTTCCCACCGATTCACTCGGCCCTAGGAAGGCACAAGCCTGATGAAGAACCCAGGTCTCGACAAAGACTCGCTCCAAACCCTGATCGACACACTGACATCGTTCGGAAAGCAGAAGCTCCCGCTCAAGGTCAGGTTGGACCTTGACGAGAAGGACATTTTTCCGCTGGATCTGATCCGTGAGTTGCTGGGGCCTGACATCGGACTGCACCTCTTGTTCATCCCCGAGGAGCTGGGCGGCCTGGGCGGCAACGCCTACGACGTCTACCGAGTCTCGGAGGAGATGGCCAAGCTGGACCTGGGCGTCGCCACCGCCTTCCTGGCCATCTTCCTGGGAACCGACCCCATCGTGGTGGGTGCGACCGAGGAGCAGCGGACCTATTGGCTGCGCCGAATTGCCGACGAAGGGTTGATTGTCGCCTACGCCGTGACCGAGCCGCTGGCCGGCAGCGAGCTGTCGGCCATTCGTACACGCGCCGAGCGCGTGATGGAGAACGGCGAAATCAAGGGCTACAAGATCAACGGCGCCAAGCAGTTCATCTCCAACGGCGGCTACGCGCAACTGTACACCGTGCTGGCCATGGCGCCCGACGGTCCCACTTTCTTCGCCGTGGAGCAGGGAACCCCAGGCCTGGTTCCCGGCAAGCACGAGAACAAGTTGGGTATCCGATCGTCCAACACCTCGCCGGTAATCTTTGAGGATCTGTACGTTCCCAAGGAGAACCTGCTGGGTGGCGTGGAGGGCAAGGGCTTGGCCCACGCCCAGTCGGTATTCGGCTTCACCCGCCTCATGGTGGCAGCCTTTGGCCTGGGTGGTGGCGTGGCGGCCATGATCAGGGCCATCCGCTACGCCCGCGAGCGCGTGCAAGCCGGATCGCCCCTGGCTGAGAAGCAGGGCTATATGGACAAGTTGATCGTGCCCCATGTGGTCCGGCTCGAGGCGGCGCGCGCCCTCATCGAAGAGACGGCGCATCGGCTCGACCAGGGCGAGCCCGAGCTGCAGACCGAGGGCGCGATCGTGAAGCTCTTCGCCACCGAGGCGGGCAACGCCGCTGCCGATGCTGCCATTCAGGCGCACGGAGGCTACGGCTACACCCGGGAGTACGAGGTCGAGAAGATCCGGCGCGACGTGCGCATCACTACGATCTATGAAGGCACCAGCGAGATCATGCAGTGGACGGTCTCACGCGATCGCTGGCGCCTGCACCTGCAGGAGCACGGGCAGTACTACAAGAAGATAGCCGCTTCACTCGAAGCGCTGCACCGCGAGGACCCCAACGTGGGGGCTGATGCGGCGGCCTTGGCGGTGAACGTGGTTCAGGAGACGGCTGAGCGCTGTCGCGTGGGCCGTCTCACTCGCAATCAGCATGTGCTCTTCGAGTTGGGCGAATTGATGACCCGGGCAGAGATTGCCGCGAATTTCGCCCGCTACGCCGCGGGCCGGAGCGCACCCAAGTACCAGCCCTTCTTCGCACCCGCGGCCCTCAAAGCCATGTCGCGCATCTGTGCGCGTGAGGCGGCGCTTGACGTGCTGGGTCTGGCGGTTCGTCTGGTGCGCGGTATGGATGCGGTGGATGATGCAGGCATTGCCGACTTCGAGCGCGCCCTCCGGGCCAGTGCCATTACGGCTTGTGCGAAGGGCCTCATGGCCGATATGGACGTCGTGGCCAAGGCCCTGGTGGAGCAAGACGCCGCTCGCGCCTAGCCGGGTAGAGAAACAATAGAGACACGCAACCATTCGCTTGATTCGGATACCGGGCAGGGCCGCTGGGCGCCCGGTTTTCCGTTTTCTATATCTGGGAGGAAGTTGAAATGAGTCGTTCGACACGGGATCCGGCCGAAAGAGCCGTCGCCGTCATTGGCGTGGGGGCGATACTGCCCGATGCGCTCGACGCCAAGGCCTTCTGGCAGAACATCGTGACCGGCCGGAATTCGGTCAGCGAGGTCACGCCGGATCGCTGGAATTCGGCCGACTACTACGACCCTGATCCCAAGGCACCGGGCAAGACGTATTCCAAGATTGGCGGCTGGGTGCGCGGCGTGTCCTTCGAGCCCACCAAGTATCGCATCCCTCCCACGGTAGCGGCCGCCATGGATGACGGCCAGAAGTGGGCTTTGCTGTGCGCGGGCGAGGCGCTGCGCGACGCGGGCCATCCCGACCGGCCGCTCGACACCGAATCGACCGGCGTGATCCTGGGCAATGCCATGGGCGGTGAGTTGCACTACCTCACGTGCCTGCGTCTTTTCGCGCCCGAGTATGTGCACGCCATCGCCGACACGCAGGTCTTCCAGTCGCTGCCCCAGGCCGACCGCGCAGCCCTGCTGGCGCAGTTGCGGGAATCGGTGAGCCGGCGTTTTCCCGACACCACCGAAGATACCATGCCCGGCGAGTTGACCAACATCACCTCCGGCCGCGTGGCGGCGGTGTTCAACCTGCGCGGACCCAATTTTACCGCGGACGCCGCGTGCGCCTCTTCGCTGGCCGCTCTGCAGGCTGCGGTCGACGGCCTGGTTGATCGTCACTACGACGTGGTTGTCACTGGCGCCATGGACCGGAACATGGGTCCCACCACCTTCATCAAGTTTTGCAAGATCGGCGCACTCTCGCCCGACGGCTCGCGGCCCTATGACAAGGACGCCAGCGGTTTCATCATGGGCGAGGGCGGTGCCTTCTTGGTGTGCAAGCGTCTCGAGGATGCGGAGAAGGCGGGCGATCGTATATATGCCGTGGTCCGTGGGGTCGGCAGCTCCAGCGACGGCAAGGGCAAGGGCATCACCGCCCCCAATCCCGTCGGGCAGATACTGGCCTTGCGTCGTGCCTGGGAGCGCGCCGGGCTGGACCCCGCGACCATGACGCTCTTGGAAGGCCATGGCACCTCGACCCGGGCTGGTGATGTGGCCGAAATGGAGACCGTGGCCAAGCTGCTTTCCGAAGGCTCGCCTATCAAGCATCAGATTGCGCTCGGCTCGATCAAGTCGCAGATCGGCCACCTCAAGAGCGCGGCAGGCGCCGCCAGCCTGCTCAAGGTGGTGCTAGCCTGTCACCACAAGATTCTCCCGCCCTCGATCAATTTTAGGCAGCCGAATCCCAGTATTCCCTGGGATAAGCTGCCCGTCTTCGTAAACACCAAGGCCCAGCCTTGGGAGAAGCCGTCATTCGGGCCGCGCCGCGCCGCCCTTTCTGCCTTCGGCTTTGGCGGCACCAACTTCCACGTGGTGGTCGAGGAGCATGTGCCGGGCATGCTGACCCGACGTGAGCCGGTGGTGCAGGTGCCGGCTTCCTTCGCTGGTGGCTTGACTGGGGCCACGCTCGCCCGCGACGCCCGGCCGCCCATGCTGGGAAACATGCTGGCCGTGGGCGCAGCTGACGTCGGGGCCGTGCGCGCAGCCCTCACCCAGGCGCTGGCCAGGGCCAAGGCAGGCCAGACATCCGACCGCCGCCCCCCAGGACCGGACTTCCTGGCCGCGCCGGCGCGTCTGGTGATCGGCTTCGAAGACGCGGCCGATCTGGTCAAGAAGGGCGATCTCGCTCTGGCAGCTTTCGAAAAGAACGAGCCCAAGAAGTGGCGCCTCTTGCAGAGCAAGAGCATCCACTTCCGCCAGGGACCAGCAGGCAAACTGGCCTTCTTGTTCCCGGGACAGGGCTCGCAGTACGTGAACATGCTGGCTGATGTGCCAGACCCGATCGTGCGCGAGACCTTCGCCGAGGCCGATCGCGTGATGGGCCCCATTCTGGGTCAGCCGCTGACCGAATACGTCTACAAGAACGAAGCCGATCCGGCCGCCATGCAAGCAGCCGAGGAGGCGCTCAAGGACACCACCATCTGCCAGCCGGCCATGGTGGCCAGCGACATCGCCATCATGCGCTTGCTCGACAAACACGGGGTCAAGCCCGACATCGTGATGGGGCACAGCCTGGGCGAATGGGCCGCCGCCGTGGGCGCCGGCATGGTCACCTTCCCCGAGGCGCTGGTGGCGGTGAGTGCACGCGCGCGGGCCATGGCCCATGTGTCGATCGGAGATAAGGGCAAGATGGCCTCGGTGGCTGGGCCCGCCGATGAGATCGGCCGCCGGCTGCCCGAGATTGGCGGCTATCTCACCTTGGCCAACATCAACAGCCGCAAGCAGACCGTCATCGCGGGCGCCAGCGATGCCGTGGACCGCGCGGTCGACTACTTCAACAAGCTGGGCATGACCGCTCAGCTCATCCCAGTGTCCCATGCCTTTCACAGCAAGGTGGTGGCGCCGGCCTCCGACGCGCTCTACCGCACCATCTGCGAGATGGAGATCGCCTTCCCGCGCATCCCTCTGGTTGGCAACATCGACGGCGAGCTCTACCCGACCCATGACATGGACACCATCAAGCGGCGTCTGGCTGACCAGATGGCGTCCTCGGTCCAGTTCGTCAAGGGCGTCGAGACTTGCTACCGGGAGGGGGCGCGCATTTTCGTCGAGGTTGGTCCCAAGCGCGCGCTCATGGCCCTGGCCGAGAGCATTCTCGAAGACAAGGACGACGTCATCTGCTTTTCCACAAACCATCCCAAGCGGGGCGGCGTCCGTTCCTTCCACGAAGCCATGTGCGGCTTCTACGCTGCGGGCATTCCCCGCCCCGAGAGCCTTGCGGCCGCTCTTGCAGGGACGCAATCCGATCCTGTCGCACGAGCCGTCGCCGCGCCCGTCCAAGCATCGATCCCGACTTCTTCGCACGGAGCAAACCAGACCATGAGTGAGAGTCCGATTCGCACGTCCGCAGGCCAGCCCGACTACGACGGGCTGGGAAGACTATTTGCGCGTTTCCTCGACGAGGGCATGGCGATGTATGGCGGCCGTCGCGCTGGCCCGCCCGCGTTGCCAGAAGCTCGCTCGGGATCGATCGTCGTGTCAGGCGCGGCCTTGGGCTTGCCCGGGCAGAAGCAACACGTCTTCGACGACAGNNGTGGTCCGTCTGGTCAAGCGCGAAGTGGGCGAGCCCAGCCTGGATCCCATCAAGTCGGTGGACGAGGTCATTCGCCTGGCCGGCCGCCGCGGCATCTTTGATATCGTGGAAGAATTCGGAGTTCCGCGCGAGCGCGTGGAAGCTTGGGACATCACGACTGCGCTGGCCATTGCCGCGGGCATCGAGGCCCTGCGCGACGCGGGCATTCCGTTGGTGCGCCACTATCGCCGCACCACCACGGGCAGCTTCCTGCCCGATCGCTGGCGGCTTCCGGTCGCCATGGCTGACGAGACCGGCGTGATCTTCGCCTCGGCCTTCCCGGGCTACGACAACCTGGTCGACGAGGTCACTCGTTTCTTCTCCCAGCGAACCGGCCGCCAGAGCTATGAATTCGATCGCCGTTTCCTCTTCCGCATCCTCGCCATGGGTCACGCGCAGTTTGCCGAACTGCTCGGCATCCGCGGTCCCAACACTCAGGTCAACGCGGCCTGCGCTTCGACTACCATGGCGGTGGGCATGGCCGAGGACTGGATCCGGGCCGGCCGGTGCCGCCGCGTGCTCATCATCGGCGCTGACGATGTCACCTCGGACAGCCTGCTGGAATGGATGGGAGCTGGCTTCTTGGCCACCGGCGCGGCTACCACCGAAGACGTGCTGGAGAAGGCAGCCCTGCCTTTTGATCGCCGACGCAACGGCATGTTGCTGGGCATGGGTGCGTGCGGCCTGGTGGTGGAGTCGGAAGATTCACTGCGCGAGCGCGGGATGCGCGGACTCTGCGAGGTGCTGGGCAGCACCTTCGCCAACAGCGCCTTCCATGGGACGCGCTTGGATGTGGATCACATCGAGGGCGTGATGGAACGGCTGGTGTCGGGCGTGGAGCAACGTCACGGCATCGATCGGCACGCCATGGCGCGCGAGCTGGTCTTCATCTCGCACGAGACCTATACGCCGGCGCGCGGAGGCAGTGCTTCGGCCGAGGTCTTCGCTCTGCGCAAGACCTTCGGCGCCAGCGCCAACGATTTGGTGGTGTGCAACACCAAGGGCTTCACCGGTCATCCGATGGGCGTGGGTGTGGAGGACGCGGTGGCGGTCAAGATTTTGGAGAAGCAGGTGGTTCCGCCAGTGCCCAACTACCGCGAGCCCGATCCCGAACTGGGCACGCTCAACCTGTCGAAGGGCGGCCACTATCCGGTGCGCTACGCTCTTCGCCTGGCCGCCGGCTTCGGTTCACAGATCGCAATGACCGTGCTCCGTCGCATTGATGGATTGGAAGAGCGGGTGGCGGATCGGGCCGCCTACCAACGCTGGCTTTCCGACATCTCCGGGTACCCAGCGCCGGCCTTGGAAGTCGAGAAGCGTACCTTGCGCATCAAGGATAATGGCGCGCCGGCGCGCGAGCCGGCTCAGTCCACCTGGACCATGGGCACCGGTCCGCGCGCAAGTCTGGGCGACCAGGGGCCGATGCCGGCGCCGATTGCGCCGCGGGCGCCGACTGCGCCAGCGGTCGCCGCGATCGCGACTCCGGCGGCTCAGCCAGCTCCTCTGCCGGCCGCGACCGCGACAGTGGTTCCGTCTGCGGCGGTCACGACGGCCGTCGCAGCGTCGGGCGGCGACGTCGCCATGGAGTCGGTGCTCAAACTGGTCAGTGACAAGACCGGCTATCCGCGCGACATGCTGGATCCCGATCTGGATCTCGAAGCGGACTTGGGTATCGACACGGTCAAGCAGGCTGAAGTGTTCGCACTGGTGAGGGAGACCTTCAGTATTCCGCGGCAGGACACCGTCAAGCTGCGTGACTACCCGACGCTTCGTCATGTCATCGGGTTCGTGGAGCAGAATCGGCCGGATCTGGCAGCGGCGGCGAGCCCGCCCGCGACTCCGGCTCCGGTTGCGGCTCCGGCCATGGCGTCGGCTACGGCACCGGTTCCGGCTCCGATTGCCCCCATCGCGGGCGCCAGCGTGGCCAACCCACCGCGTGCTTCGCAGTCGCCCGTCGCGGCCACGGTGGGATCGGGAAATCCGATCGAAGAGAAAGTTCTGGAGCTGGTGGCGGGCAAGACCGGGTACCCGCGGGACATGCTGGAGCTGGACCTGGATCTGGAAGCGGACCTGGGCATCGACACGGTCAAGCAGGCGGAGGTGTTCGCGCTGGTGCGGGAAGCATTCAGTATCCCGCGCCAGGACGACGTCAAGCTGCGCGACTACCCGACCCTTCGCCACGTCATCGGGTTCGTGAATAAGTACCTGCCGGCGGCGGCCCCGGTCGCGCCGGCGGCGCCGCCAGTGTCTGCGCCCACAGCGCCTGCTGCAACGATTGCGGCACCAGCGCTTGTCGTGGCCGAGGGGCCGAGCCCCTTTGTGAGCGGGCTGTTGCGTCGCCCGGTGGTGATCCTGCGACCTCCGCTCGATTCGTGCAAGAAGACCGGCGTGCGCTTGGAAAAGGGTAGCCGCGTGGTGGTGGTGGCTGACAGTGAAGGCGCGGGCAAGCTGCTGTGTGAGCAACTGGAAAGCCGGGGCGTGCAGGTGCTGCGCATCGACGCGCGACCCGAGCGGGCAGAGATCGAGGCGGCCCTGCACACCTGGGCTCAAGCGGGCAGCGTCAGCGGCCTCTACTTCTTGCCTGCGCTCGACCGCTCGGCGCCGTTGTCGGACATCGACCTGGTCCAGTTCCGCAAGTTGTATCGCGACCGTGTCTTGCTTTTGCACGGGGCTGCGCGTGGATTGTACGAGACGCTCAACCCAGGCTGCTTCGTTGTCAGCGCCACACGAATGGGCGGCCAGCACGGCTATGGTGCGGCTGGCGCCAGCAACCCCGTGGGGGGCGCGGTCACCGGTTTCACCAAGACGCTGCGACGCGAGCGGCCCGACTTGCTGGCCAAAGCGGTTGATTTTGAAGACGGCGCCTCGGCCGAAATGATCGCGCGCGCCTTGCTCGACGAGACCGAGCGTGATCCGGGCGCGGTGGAGATCGGCTACGCGGGCGGCCTGCGCGTGACAGTCGGCCTGGAGGTCATGCAAGCCCTGCCGACCGACGGCAAGCCTCCCGTCAAGTTGGACCAGAACACGGTGTTTGCCGTGACCGGCGGGGCCGGGGCCATCACCGTGGCCATCGTGCGCNNCGATCTGGCGGCTGCGTCGCGCGGCACGTTCTACTTGCTCGACGCACGCGCCATGCCGCCCGAGAGCGAGCACGCCTTGCTGGAAACCGTGATCAAGGATCGCGAGGCGGCCAAGCGCGAGGTCTTCGAGCGCATCAAGGCTGAGAAGGGTCGCGCCACGCCCGCGCAGGTCGAGGAGAAGCTCTTCGATCTGGAAAGGCAGGCCGGCATACTGGAAGCCCTGCGCGGGGTGGAGCAGGCGGGCGGTCGAGCCTTCTACCGCCAGGTTGACGTGCTGGACGGGGCGGCCGTCAAGGCCGTGGTGGACAACATCCGCGCCGAGGGGGGACACATCGACGTCATTTTGCACGCCGCAGGACTCGAGCGCAGCCGCTCGCTCGATCGCAAGCCGGTCGAGGAATTCGACCTGGTCTTCCGGGTCAAGGCTGACGGGCTTTTCAACCTGATGGCCGCGACACGCGACATGGACGTCAAGGCCATCGTGGGATTCTCGTCGGTGGCAGGCCGCTTCGGAAACGCGGGGCAGGCTGACTACAGCTCGGGTAACGACTTCATGTGCAAGACGCTGTCCTGGTGGGCGGCGTCGCGTCCCGGCTCGTTGGGCATCGCGCTCGACTGGACCGCTTGGGGC
>PMLB01000309.1:0-257 GCA_003158735.1 Myxococcales bacterium
CCGGTCGTGGTGGTCAGCGGGGCGCGACAGGTGGGCAAGACCACTCTGCTTCGGCATGTCTTTCCCGACCTCGACTATGTCGCCTTCGATCCCAGCATCGACGTAGAGAACGCGCGCGCAGAGCCTGACCTGTTTCTGCACAACCACCGCATGCCTCTGGTGCTGGACGAGATCCAGTACGCCCCGGAGCTTGTCTCTGCCATCAAGCGGCGGGTTGACGAGGCCCAAGCGCGGCCCGGGATGTTCTTGCTGACGGG
>PMLB01000309.1:268-7541 GCA_003158735.1 Myxococcales bacterium
TGGCGCGGGGCCATGCCAGGCGCCGGCGCGCTCGATGCAGATCTGGTTCCTGATTTCTGGACGGGCTATCACCGCACTTACGTGGAACGCGACGCCCGCTTGGCCGGCTCCGTCGACGATTGGCAACGCTTTGGACAGTTTCTCGGGCTCATGTCGGCGCTGACCGCGCAGGAAGTGAACGCCAGCCAACTTGGACGCGACATCGGCATCACGCCGCAGACGGCGCGGCGCTGGCTGGCAATCCTGTCGGGTACCTTCCAGTGGGTCGAACACGCCGCATTCGCGCGCAACGCCGTGAAGCGGGTCTCCGCAAAGCCAAAGGGCTACCTGGCCGACACTGGCCTGGCCTGCCATCACGCGCATATCTCCAGCCCCGCGGCCCTCGGTGGACATCCCCTGGTCGGCGCGCTCTTTGAGACTTCCATGGTGAACGAGATTCGCAAGCGCGCCGCAGTCCTCTCTGGTGGCGTGGCCTACTCGCACTGGCGCGCAGCCGGCGGCGCCGAAGTCGATCTGCTGCTGGAACGGGATGGAGTGCTCTACCCATTCGAGATCAAGCTGACCGCAAACCCGTCGCGTCGCCATGCCTCGGGGCTGGTCGCCTTCCGCAAGGCGTACCCCGATAGGCGCATCGCCAAAGCCGCGATCCTGTGCGCCACCCAACGCCCCTTCTGGGTGACCGAAGACGTCGCAGCGCTGCCCTGGAATTTGGTCTGATTCTCTTTCCCCAAGGTAGTTACCAAATAGGCCGGTGAACGAAACCGTGGCAACGGAAGTGCCCGTGGCGGAGCCCAGATCTTGCGCGCAGTTCGAATCGTCTAGGTCAGTCTTTCCGTCACCATCGTTGTCGATCACGCAGTAGCCGGACTTCAACGTGCTCTTGCAGACTCCAGCGACGCATGTGTCCGTTGTGCACAAGAGGCCGTCGTCGCAGGTGTTGGTGCAGGCGAGAGTGGTTCCGGGAGCGTCCTTGCACGATGATGTTGCAGAGCAAGTGACCTCGGCGGGCAACACACAGACAGCCGAGTCGCTCGTCTTCATGCAACTCTGGCCGGCGGGGCAGTCGGTCGACGCCCGGCAGGCGACGTGGCACACACCCGAGGTGCAGACCAGGGAGCCGCCGCAGTCGCTGTTGAGGATGCAGGTGCCGCCGACGTCGATCTTCTTCGCCGAGCTGCAGCTAGCGGCAAGTCATACCGAAACGGCCATCAAGTCAAGAACGCGCGATACGGACATTTCAATCCTCCAAGCCATTGCAACGCGAAAGGCCTTCTGGCACGGAGCGCGCTAGAATTTGTACGTGATGTTACCGGAGAGATTCAGGGCCAGATCGACAGTCCAGTCCTGTTCGGGCAACTGTCCCGCCACCTGCAGCTCGATGACCACCTGGTTGGCAGACCAGAGGCTGGTTACGTCGATAGGTGCCGGCGGACTGACTGCGATGACCGAAGTGGATGGCGCATCCACGCTCCGCTCATAGTCCATGATCGGGGTCGTGCCTTCGGAGAGTGCGGAGACGGCTGCGGTCACGCGTGCAGACTTGATGAAATTGAGGTTGGCTAGGCTGTCGCTGTCCGTGATTGTCGCTCGGTGGACGAAGATTTCGGAGTTCATTCGCTTGGCCCATGTGGACGGCGATAGGGTGAATGAGCTGGTCACCGATGTGTCGCCGACCACCGCTGCCCCGGGCACGCCTGCCATCTTGAGCCCATGCTGGGTAATCTCAACATCAGGCAGGTCGGCCTCGAAAGAAGGTGAACAGCCGCCAGTCAACGCGGCCAACACGGGGACAAAGAGTCGAAGTTTCATTCCAATCACCTCACCAGACATAGACAATCAGTCCCAGCTTCAGCGACGGTCCCACGGCTTTGGCGTTGGGGTCGCGTCGCACAGTTACCTCGGTTGTGCCAGTGGCGCTTGCATCGCCGGCGGGCGGGGCAGGGATCAAGGTATCGAGATTGTGAATCTGTCCGCGCAGCATGGTGACGCCGCCATGAAGGAAGAAGACGAAGCGGCGAGTGCCGAAATCCAGACCCAGGTGCGCGTTCATGTACTGGTAGCCAACCCTTTGCAGGACCGGGCTGCTGCCGAACCCGAACGTCTTGGCCAGGGCGTTGGCGTCCCCGTCCTGATAGCCGCCGTATTCAAAGCTGGCCGAAGGACCCGCGCCAAAGGGCAAGAAAGTGATGCCGGCGCGCCAGCCGCTGCTGATGCCATTGCTCCCGCCGCCACCTGAGACGCGCACCCATTTCCGCGGTCGAATCGTGAGCGAGCCGATGAGCCCGTCAGGCACGCCCACGTCGACCATGACGCCGAAGAGGGGCAAGCGCTTGGGCTGCGTAGAAGCTTCTGGGACGCTCTGTTGAACAGCTGCCGCTGCGGGGGCTTCTGCGATGACCGTCGGGTTCTGCGGAATATCTGCCGCTAGGGGGACCTCTGGAACGACTGGGTGGCTCTGCTCAACGGCTGCCGCTGGGGGGACTTCTGGAACGACTGGCAGGTTCTGCTGAATATTTGTTGCTGCGGGAACTTCTGGGACGACTGGCGGGCTCTGCTGAATTTCTGCCGCTGCGGGGGCATCTGGGACGGCCGGCAGGTTTTGCTGAATATCTGCCGCTGCCTGTGCGGCCGCAGGTCGTGGGATCCCAAGAAGAAGTGCGGCGGTCGCGAGCGCTATGGAGATGGTTCGTTGCATGGCTGCTGTCATTTCGAAAAGGGCTCTGTGTGGCGGCTGGCCCTTCGTTATGCAGAACCTGTGCCGTGTGCCTGGCGACGCTCTTTCTACGGAAATTCTCGGGAATTCCTGCGGGAAACCGCGGCTGGCGCCCGGCTAGTCCCTGTCATTTGCACTTCAAGTGCAAATGCGCATTTCAGCCACTTGCGCTTGAAGTGCAAATGCCTGGTCAGCACCACGTGCCAGAATCCGGGGCATGGCGGAACTGGCCGGGCGGGTCTGCTAGACTGGCGTTATGGCTCTTCCTTCGGCGAAGCCCCGGCAGGCCAGCTACGAGGATATCCTCCGCCTGCCGGAACATGTTGTGGGCGAGATCATCGACGGCGAGCTGATCGTTTCACCACGTCCGGCACCGCTACACGCGCGAGCAAGTTCCTCGCTTGGCGTCTGGATTGGCGGGCCGTTCGACCACGGTCGCGGCGGTCCAGGCGGTTGGATCATCCTCGACGAACCCGAGCTTCACCTCGACACGCAAATCCTGGTTCCTGACCTGGCAGGCTGGCGCCGCGAACGGATGCCCGCACTGCCCGGCACGGCTTGGTTTGCGCTGGCGCCCGACTGGGCGTGCGAGGTGCTCTCGCCTGCGACCGCAATCGTGGACCGGACCCGCAAACAGGATATCTACCGCCAGCACGGCGTGCCCTGGCTCTGGTTTGTCGACCCCACCGCGCGCACCATAGAGGTGCTCAGTCGCGCCGAGCATGGCTGGATGGTTGCAGGCACCTTCGGCGGCAACGGCGAGGCTCGCATTCCCCCGTTCGACGCCGTGGGCATCGACATCGGCGCCCTCTGGGATATCAGTCCCCCGCCAGCGCCAGCGCCCTGAGCGGTTGCGCGCGCCACCAACGATGGGCATCTGGGCGACCGCAGGTCGCCCCTACCGGATTCCGACAATGGGCATGCGATCGCAGGTCGCCCCGGTTTCACCGCCGCGGACGCGGGATCTTGAACTGCGCCAGCTTGTTGATCAGGGTGCGGCGGGAAATGCCCAGTTGCTCGGCGGCCCTGGTCTGGTTGCCTGCGCAGTTGGCCAGCGCAGCCTCGATGGCCCGACGCTCGGCCACCAGATCCTCGGATGATTCAGGGGAAACGCCGGCTGACGGCGCACCCGCGGGAACGCCGGCCAGCTTGTCCTGCGGCAGGTGCTCGGGGGTGATGGTGCTGCCTGGACACAGGGCCAGCGCGCGCTCCATCACGTTGCGAAGCTCGCGGATGTTTCCCGGCCAGTCGTAGCGAAGCAAGAGAGCCAGGGCATCGGCCGAGAGGTCAGGAGGCTGTCGATCGGAATCCTTGGCAAAGTCGCCCAGGAACTTGCGCGCCAGCGGCTCGATCTCGCTCTTGCGATCGCACAACGGCGGCACGATCAGCTCGAACACCGCCAGGCGATAGTACAGATCTTCGCGAAAATGGCCGGTCTTCACGTCGTTCGCCAGGTCTCGGTTGGTGGCTGCGACGAAGCGCACGTCGACCTTCACGACGGTCGTGCTGCCCACGCGGGTGATTTCGCCCTGTCCCGCTGCGCGCAGCAGTTTGGCCTGCATGGGCAGCGACATCTCGCCCACTTCGTCGACGAACAGGGTTCCGCCGTCAGCGGCTTGGATGAGCCCCTTACGCGACTTGTTGGCTCCTGTGAAAGCCCCTGGCTCGTGGCCGAAGAGCTCGCTGTCCAGCAGAGTTTCGGCTACGGCAGCGCAGTTGAGCTTGAGAAAGGGCTTGTCCGCTCGTCGGGATTCGCTGTGGATGTAGTTTGCTAGCACTTCCTTGCCCACCCCAGTCTCGCCCAGGATGAGCACGTTGGCGTTGGCCTTGGCCGCCTGCCGCGCCTTTTGATACAGCGCCATCATCTGCGCGTCGCACACGACCGCGCCGACGGGCGCGTTGTCGTCACTGCCGCGCGCCTGCGCGGAGGCGTGGGCCATGAGCGCGCCCGGCGAAGCGCCGTTCTGGGGAAAGCAGGCCAGGCCCAGGCGTGGGCCGCCGCCGATTTCGGCGAGGGCCTTCTCGATGCTGGCGGCAATCTCGCGGCATTTTTCCTGCCCCGAATCTGGCAGCAGCACTTCGTATTCGCGGGGTGCGTAAGCTGCCAAGAGGTCTCCCGGCCGCATCGCCGCGGCTACCAAATCCACGCTTCGGTCTTTGTCCGCGGTCGCGCCCAAGCGGATGCGCAGCAATCCCAGGGTGGTCTTTGCGTCCGCCTCGGCGCGGGCGCATTCCTCGATCAGGCGATCGTAGAAGTAGCCGTGACTGCGCACGCGGGGTTTCGCGGAACGTACGTACTGTTGCTGGAGCACCAGGGTGATGCCGCCGATGACCACGGATTGTCCGACTGCCAAGGGGACGCGCTGCCTGGGCGGAATGCGCGTGGCGCCCACGTGCGTGCCATTGGTGCTGCCCAGATCCTCGATCTCGACCCTGGCGCCAACGTGAAGCAAGGCATGCTGACGAGATGCGCTCGAGTCGGGAACCCGAATGTCAGCGTCATCGTCACGACCCAGCGACAACGTGCCCCGCTCGGGCAGCGCGATGGTCTCGTGAACATCGGGGCCACTGACCAGAACGTGCAGCACGTGGCTGCCCTTTGGGAAGCTTGGGATCGCGCTGGTCGGTGCAGCCATGGTGCTCTTCTCAGAAACGTCCTGCCAGGGCCACGCCACCGCCATTCGACTTGGCCCATCCCAGCCACGCCAGGGAACTACTCGGGCTTTCGTAGCGGCTGGTGTCGTCGATGGTCAAGACCATGATCAATCCAGTGACCAAGACCGCGGCGCCCACGCCGGTCGCCACAGCGCTGCCAACAAGGTGGTACTTGGCGTTGCTTTGCCCATCGTTGGCCTGGTCCTGTTTGGCTTTGCAGTGCTGGGAAGTCGTCACGTCGGTTGCCCTCAGTTGATAGCATCCGCCGGTCGTAAGAGTGAAATCCTTCTGCACTTGGTCGAAGTAGTTGTTGGCTTGGGTCCGGTTCTTGATCGCCCACCCCAGGTACTCGCCACCCCCGCCGGCAATCAAAGCGCCCGCGGCCAGGGTGCCCCAAGCGCGCCAGCGCTGGCCGGAAACGCGGTCGAGCCGCTCGTGGCGGGCCTCAGCCGTGGCTTCCATCTCGACGTGCAGACGACGAACCTTGCCGGATTCGATGGCGACCTCGGCTCGATAAGGCAGAAAGCCGGAGTGGGCTTGGCCACGCGATTTCCCGTGCGGGGGGTGGCTTCATACACGGCCCCCATTCCACCGGCTCCCAGGAATAGGGTGATGGTCCATGGGCCAATCGCGGTTCCGATGGCCAGGGTGTTTTCAGCCTCTGGCGCCGGGGGATCGACCCGCGTGGCAACCGCGCGCTCGCGCACCGGCGGACGCGGCTGGGAAAGCAACGTGTGACAGAACGCCTCGCCGGGCGGATGTTCGCGGGCACAGCGGGGGCACACGCTCATGTCAGGCCGCGCTCCGGTTGAGATTCCGCAATGCGTTCGGGTTCAGGGTCTTGTCGCAAGTTTGGCGCGGAGTCTACTCCAACTCGTCGTGGCCGGGTAAGCATCCCGCTCCGACGGAAAGGCGCGGATTCGCCAGTGGGAAATTCGGCGGCGTCTCGCTATGTTGCCGCCGATAGGAATCACCATGAAGAGAAGTCGATGGACAACATTGGCGATGGCGCTTGCGTTCTGCAGTTGCGGCAGGACTTCGATGCAACCCAAGGACGCCTCGGTCGAGCATCCCAGCGGCAGTGCAGACTCGGGCGGCTTGGTGGGCGACACGGCCGGCGTCGTCGATGGCAGCCCCAGCAGATTGGACAGCGGGGTGGGGGACTTGCCTGTGGAAAGTGCGGCTCGCGACGGCGCTCTCGACTTGGCGGGCCCGGATCTTCCTGCGACACCGGATGCGCTTGCGGATGTGCCCACGAGCAGACTAGACAGCGGCGCGATGGATGTGCCAGTCGCCGACTCGGCCTTTGCGGATTCCCCGCGTGACATGGCCGCTCCGGATTCTTCCAAGGACATGTCGGTTGAGGATTCTGCGAGGGACGCGGCTGCGGGCGGAGAGGACGGCGCTGCGGATGCGGTCGATTCAGGCGATGGCGGTTGCGACCATGATGGCGCCGACGGGTGCGTTCCCATGGCAGGGGTGGTGTGGACCAGGGCCAGCGTGTCCACGAAGAACTATTGGAACGCAGTGGCGTCCTCAGCGGACGGCATCAAGCTCGTCGCCGCCGGTGGCGGCTACATCTACACATCAGCGGATTCCGGGGCGACCTGGACGCAGACAGGCCCCCAGTTTGAGTGGCTGACGCTGGCGTCGTCAGCGGATGGCACCAAGTTCGTCGCCACGGCCTACGGCGGCTTCATCTATACGTCCACGGACTCCGGGGCGACGTGGGCGCAGGCAGCTGCTTCGTTGGCGGAGGGCTGGATGTCGGTGGCGTCGTCAGCTGACGGGACGAAACTGGTTGCTGTGGCCAATGGCGGCTACATCTATACGTCGGTGGATTCCGGGGCGACCTGGACGTCGACAGGCTCCTGGCGAGAGTGGCAGTCAGTGGCGTCGTCGGCA
>PMLB01000432.1 GCA_003158735.1 Myxococcales bacterium
GATGCGCATCCATCCCTACCGCACACTCGACAATGTCATTGAAGGCGCGGTTCTCACCTTTGCGGACATCACGGACATGGTGAAGACGCGGGAGGCGCTGCGCGAAGCCCACGGCCTGTCCCGGCTGGCCGCGGTGGTACGCGATTCGGGCGATGCCATCACGGTGCAAGATCTGAGTGGCCGCACCCTGGCCTGGAACCCGGGCGCGGTACGGCTGTATGGCTGGAGCGAAGCCGAGGCGATGCAGATGAACGTGTGCGACCGCATCCCGCAGCCGCTGCGCGAAGACGCGCTGGCTAGGCTCGTCCAGCTGGGTCGGGCGGAAGTTCTGCAGCCGTATCGCACCCAACGCCTCACCAACCAAGGGGCGGTGGTGGAGGTCGTGGTCGTCTCCACCGCTTTGATCGATGAGGCCGGGCAGATGTACGCGATTGCGACCACGGAACGGCGTATGCCATCAACGGCGGACGGAGCGAGGACTCACGATGACCGGCAAGGATAGACGCCTGGGCCAGAACGCCGAGCTGCGCCAACAGGTCGAAGAGATGCTTCGGAAACAAGGCGTCCCGTCATCCCCCGTTGGGGAGGTCCAAGGGGCGTCGGAACACCTCGATCCCCCGTCGCCCGAAGATATTCTGGTGACGCTGCACGAGCTGCGGGTCCATCAGATCGAGCTGGACATGCAGAACGAGGAGCTGCGCCGCACGCAAGCGGCGCTCGGCGCCGAGCGAGAGCGCTACCTGGACCTCTACGACCAGGCCCCGGTTGGTTATTGCACCGTCAGTGGCCAGGATCTGCTTATCGAGGCCAACCTCTCCGTCGCCACCTTGCTAGGCGCAGCCCGGGACGCCCTGATCAAGCAACCGATCTCCCGGTTCATCTTCAAGGAAGACCAGGACATCTACTACTTGTTCCGAAAACAGCCCTTTGAGACCGGAAAACCGCAAGCGTGCGAGATGCGGATGGTGACCACAGACGGCACGGCATTCTGGGCGCATCTGCAAGCGACGGTCACGCAGGACGAAAGCGGAACGCCGGTATGTCGCATGGTGATTAGTGACATCACCGAGCGCAAACGGGCGGAAGCGGAGCGCGAGAAACTCGAAGAGCAGCTTCGGGCGTCGCAGAAGATGGAAGCCATCGGCAACCTCGCGGGCGGCATTGCGCACGACTTCAACAACCTGCTTTCCGTGATCCTGTGCTGCACCGATTTCGCACTGGCCGGGGTGCGGGAGGATGACCGTACCAGGGAGGAACTCCTGGAGGTGAAGAAGGCCGGCAAGCGTGCTGTGGCACTGACCCGGCAGCTGCTTGCCTTCAGCCGCAAGCAGGTGTTGCAACCCGTGGTCCTCGACCTGAACCAGATCGCCACGGGGGTCGAGAAAATGCTCCGGCGGATCCTCGGCGAAGACATCGACTATGTCCAGGTGCTTGCGCCAGACCTCGGCGCGGTCCGGGCCGACCCAGGCCAGATCGAGCAGGTGCTGATGAACCTGGTGGTCAACGCCCGCGACGCTATGCCCGACGGTGGCAAGCTCACCATCGAAACCTCCAACGTGGATCTCGACGAGGAATATGCGGCACGCCACGTGGCCGTGAAGGCTGGGCCCTACGTCCACTTCGCGGTCAGCGACACCGGCTGCGGCATGGACGCTGCGACGCAGGCGCGGATCTTCGATCCGTTCTTCACCACCAAGGAGAAAGGCAAAGGAACCGGCCTTGGGCTCTCTACCGCGTATGGCATCGTCGCGCAGAGTGGCGGCCACATCTGGGTGTACAGCGAGCCCGGCCAGGGGACCACGTTCAAGATCTACTTGCCGCGGGAGCTCTCGGCCAAGATGACCGTGACTACCAGCAGGCTCGCGGCGGTTCCGACCTCGCCAACCGGAACTGAGACCATTCTCGTGGTTGAAGACGAAGAAGCCATACTCAACATTGCCAAACGGATTCTGCGCGAGGCCGGGTACACCGTACTGACCGCCGCGAGTCCGGACGATGCGCTGATGGCCTGCAAAGCGCACCAGGGCAAGATCCACCTGCTGCTGACCGACGTCGTGATGCCGCAGATGGGCGGGAGGGTGCTAGCCGAGACCTTGGTGGTGGCCCGTCCGTGGATCAAGGTGCTCTACATGTCCGGCTACACCGACGACGCCATCGTTCACCACGGTACGCTTGACCCAGGAACCCATTTCATCACCAAACCGTTCACTGCGGCGGATCTCGCGAGAAAGGTCCGCGAAGTGCTGGACAGTGATGCCAATCCTGATGCCTAGGCATCATGGAAGTTCGTTTGACAAGCGCTCGTGTCTATAGAAATCTATAGGTATGCCCACGCTCTCCATGCACTTGCCCGCGCCGCTTTACAAGAAGGTCCGCGCGGCTGCCCGACGCAGCAAGCAGAAACCATCGCAATTCGCCCGCCAAGCGATTGAGCATGAGTTGCGGCGTGTTCCCCCTGCCGTGACCATGCGAGCGCTTGCCGGCACGGCGAGCCTCGTACCCGACTATGATCCGGTAGCTCCTGTGATTCCGTTGGAAGACTGGGGGCAATGACCCGACCATGCGCCCGAAGGAGCGCTACCTTCTCGACACCCATGCAGCGATTTGGCTTGAGATAGAGCCAGCTCGATTGAGCACGTCCGTCCGGATTGCGCTTGGCGGTGCCGCCCCTGCCGATCTCTACATATCGGACATTACTCTGAGCGAGACCGCGCGCCTTCTTAGGCAAGGACGACTTACCACCGCGGCAGATCCTGCCGACTGGCTAGCGAGGTTCGCTCTCGGTTTCACCACTCTTCCCGTCACTGCGCCCATCGCCTGGGCTGCCGCTGCTTTCGAATGGGAGCATCGCGATCCATGCGACCGCCATATTCTGGCCAGCGCCGCTGTCCTCGATTTGCCGCTCGTGACCCTTGACCCGAAAATCTCATCCTTTGCCCCCACCGTGGGTGTCCGCATCGTTTGGTAGTTTCGCGCCCCGAGGGGGTGACCGACACATATGGCAGGGACACATATGGCAGGGTTCGCGCTCGCGTCCGCTCCTAACCCCTTCCCTTCCGGCCTCCGTGTCCTCCGTGCCCTCTGTGGTGAAAAAGGTAACTTCTTCCTACGTCGAAAACCCGGCCCTCGGGTTGCGCACCACCTCCGGCGTCTTGCCTAGCGTTTCTCGGCGCGACAGGCGCACCTTGCCCGAGGCGCGGTCGATGCCGATCACCTTCACCAGCATCTCGTCGCCCTCCCTGCAGATGGCCTTGCCCCTCTCCGCAGCAACGTTGTACAATGTACGCATGTCGCGTTTTACCGCCTCGCAGGCGCGGCAAAACTTCGCACGCGTCTTGGATCAGGCTGCCGGTGGCCAGTCGGTCACGATTGAGCGCGGCAAGTTGCACTTCCGCCTGGTCTTGGATGAAAAGCATCGAGCACCTCGGACAGCAAGGCCCGTCATCGAAATCCTGGATCCGGCGGTTGCGAATGGGGACTGGACCTGGCGTCACGGGAGGGCTGGTTTGTCATTCAGGCAGCGGACCAAGGCGTGATCCTCCTCGACACCAATGCCCCTATCTGGTTGTACACCGGACACGCGCGCGGTCGAACGCTGGCGCGCGCGAGCGGCCTTTACATTTCGCCTGTCAGCCTTCTCGAATTGGCCTTTCTGGAAGAAGCCAAGCGTATTCGCCTTGCACCCGGCGCCCGTGATGCTCTCGGCCAGGATTCGCGCTGGACCATCGACAATCCCATGTCCGTTGATCTCTTCGATGCGGCCGTCGACCTGAGTTGGACGCGCGATCCTTTCGACCGGCTGATCGTCGCCCACGCGCGGCTACGGGGCTGGCGCCTCGCCACCGGCGATCGGATGATTCTCGCCAAACTCCCCGAAAAGTCCGTCATTGGCCTTTAGACGCTCCAGGCGGCCCAGGATGCGCGAGGCTTTGAACGAAACCAGTTCAAGCCTGGAGTGAACCAATTGGTGCCCGAGTGGCGCGCGAGCGACGGCGCCCAGATTCCGGGTTCCATCCGTGCTGAGGGCGTGACTGCGGCAAGACGGTCCGGCGGCATCGGCAACGGGTTGCGTCTGGGGCACGGGGAGAGCCCCGGTCTCGTGCTCGCGGGCTATAGTACCCAGCCATGGACTACCCACGCGACTGTATCGATCTCCTGCTGCAGGAGTTGAAAAAGAATGATCGGGAAGACGAGCCGGGAAGCCAGTACGCAGCGGTCAACAGCCAAACGCGTGAACGCTACTTCCCGCACCCAAGCAGATCTTGGACGTGGCCCACGCGGCATCCCTGCAGCCGGAGGAAGGTCGCCTGCCGAAGTTTGCACTGGCCTTCGTGTCCGCAGAGGGACTGGAGAAGGACTACGATGCGTGCCCGTTCGAGAGGCCAAAGGCATTTGAGGCTCGTGTCGTAGCGAAGCTCGCTCCCGCAGTGGTACCGAATCGTACGTTCCTGGGGATCTGGTCGGAACCAGGGGAATATCGACTGGGGATCTGGGGGGTGATTCACTCACACAAAGGCCCGCTGTCCACGGAACCCGAGGGCGGACGTCGCGCCTTCTTGTGGAAAGATCCTTTCTTGGTAGTTCGAGCTATTGCCCCTGGTGTCATCTTCGTCTACCACTGGCACAGGCTTCATCTCGTGTATTCACGGGGCGTGGCGCACTGGGGGCTCTCAGCTGCCAGGCTTCAGGCGGTGCTTCGGGCTCGAGCCGGCCTGGACGGCAGCGCCGCCGAGGAACTCTGCCAGGTTGTGGCCCGCATCGTGGAGCTGGGCATCGGGGGCAGCATTCTGGTGACCGAGCCATCGGCGCCCGTGGCCCCCGAACTTCTCGATCTCTCGTACCGATTTGGGGGACCGAACACCGTGCTCAAGGACGCAGTAGGCGAGGCACACAGGAGAGACGGTCACGAGAGCACAACAGCGCCGCTGCCTGCGGCACTCGACTTCGTCGCCCAGCTCAGCGCGGTCGACGGGGTCGTTCACATGACCTCGGATCTCGCGATCGTGGGCTTCGGGGGAAAGGTCATGGCGCTACAAGCGCCGGAGGGTGCGAGGTTAATAGCGGAGGAGGCAAATCCAACCAAACAGGCGGAGGAGGGGCAAACGCGGCCCCTTCTGCTCTAGGAAATCCCGGGAATGCGACATCGTTCGGCGGCGTTGTTCTGTGCGTGGCAAGCCGGGCAGGCGCTTGCCATTGTCGTATCCCAGGACGGCGATGTGACACTGTTTGGTCGGCAAGACGACGGTGCTGTCCGGCGGATCGGTCCCTACGCTCTGGGGGTGGGCCTGGCTGTCTCGTGAACCGGGTACCGCGCGCGGGGCGTTCGCCAGTCGGCTCGCCTCCGATCCGAACCCCTTCCCCTCCGGCCTCTGTGGCCTCTGTGCTCTCTGTGGTGAAAACAGCTAACTACGTCGAGAATCCCGCCTTCAGGTTGTGCACCACGTCCGGCGTCTTGCCCAGCGCCTCTCGGCGCGAGAGGCGAACCTTGCCCGTGGCGCGGTCGATGCCGATGACCTTGACCAGCATCTCGTCGCCCTCTTTGCAGATGTCAATCACCCTCTCGACGCGCTTCGTGTCGAGCTCGCTGACGTGCACCAGGCCGTCGGTTCCAGGCAGGATCTCCACGAAGCAACCAAAGTCCGCCAGGCGCCTGACCACGCCCAGGTAGAACTCGCCCATCTCCGCTTCTGCCGTGAGCCCCTTGATGATGTCGATGGCCTTCTGGGCCATCACTCCGTCAGGCGAGGCGATGTGTACCGTGCCGTCGTCTTCCACGTCGATGGCCACCCCGGTCTGCGCGGTGATGCCACGGATGGTCTTGCCCCCTGGGCCAATGATATCGCGAATCTTGTCGGGTTTGACCTTGAGGGTGAAGATGCGTGGCGCGTACTTGTTCAGCTCCTCGCGCGGCGCCGGCAGTGCTTCCGCCATCTTGCCCAGAATGAACATGCGGCCGCGCTTGGCCTGCTGCAGAGCCTGCTCCAGGATGGTGCGGCTCAGCCCCTGGATCTTGATGTCCATCTGCACGGCGGTCACGCCGTTGCGCGAGCCGCACACCTTGAAGTCCATGTCGCCCAGGTGATCTTCGTCGCCCAGGATGTCGGACAGCACGGCCACGCGCTCGCCTTCCTTGATGAGGCCCATGGCAATGCCAGCCACCGGCGTCTTGATGGGCACGCCCGCATCCATCAGCGCCAGCGCACCGCCGCACACCGAGGCCATCGACGAGCTGCCGTTGGATTCCAGAATCTCCGACACCACGCGGATGGTGTAGGGNNCGCCGGCTGGCGCCGCGCAGAGGCTTGGTTTCTCCCGTCGAGAAAGGCGGAAAATTGTAGTGCAGCATGAAGGTCTTCTCGAACTCCTCGCCCAGACCCTCGATGTGCTGCGCGTCCTGCTTGGTTCCCAGGGTCGCGGTGACCAGAGCCTGGGTTTCCCCGCGCGTGAACAGCGAGGAGCCATGCGTGCGCGGCAGAAGGCTCACCTCGCAGGTGATCTGCCGGATGTCCTCGGTGGCCCGCCCGTCGATGCGCCGGCCTGTGTTCAGCACCAACTCGCGCAGATGCTTCTTCTTGGCCGACTCGTAGACTTCCTTGATCTCGGAGTCACGCTCGGAAAATTCTGTCTTGGCTACTTCCAAGATTTCGCTCCCCACCGCATCCAGGGCCGCATAGCGCTCCAGCTTCTCACGGATGGCCATGGCAGCTTCGATCTTGGGCTGGGCCAACTCGCGCACCCGCGCGTCCAGCGCCAGATCCACCACCGGAGCCTGGAAGGCACGCTTGGGCTTGCCCACCGCGGCCCGCAACTTCTCCTGCAGGTCGATGAGCGGCTGCGCTGCCTTGTGCGCGAACATGAGCGCGTCCACCAGCACTTCCTCGGACACGTGCTGGGCCCCGCCCTCCACCATCACGATGGCGTCGCGGCTGGCGGCCACGGTCAGGTCCAACTCCGAAGCCTGGCGCTGGGCAAAGGTCGGATTGACGATGAACTCGCCCCCGATGCGTCCCACGCGCACACCGGCAAAGGGGCCGGCCCAAGGCAAGTCGGAAAGGTGAAGCGCAGCCGAGGCGCCGGTCATGGCCAGCACGTCGGTCGGGTTCTCTCGGTCGGTCGACAGCACCGTGGCGATAACCTGGGTGTCGAAACGCCATCCCTTGGGGAACAGCGGCCGGCAGGGCCGGTCGATGATCCGCGAGGTCAGCACCTCGGTCTCGGTCAGCCGTCCTTCGCGCTTGAAATAGCCGCCCGGGATCTTGCCCGCGGCTGATGTCTTCTCGAGATAGTCGACGGTGAGCGGCATGAAATCGATGCCGGGCCTCACCGTGGCGGCGCCTACCGCCGTGACCAGCACCATGGAGTCGCCGTAGCGCACCACCACGGCCCCGTCGGCCTGCTTGGCCATACGGCCGACCTCGATGCTGAGCTCCTTGCCACCTAGGGACACGCCTTCACGTACAAACATTTCGCTGCTCCTCTCTAGCGGCCCCTGTGGCTTCGTCCCTCATCTCGCAGGTCCGGATCGAATCTGCACCGAACACAAGGCGCGGCTCGAACCAGCGGGAAGAAGGATGAACGCAAGCACCGGGGCCCTCTGTTAACGTGGCGGGCAATGCATCGCGCACCGCCCTCCGTCCATTTTGGAAAAACTTCGGGCCTACTTGCGAATACCGAGAGACATGATCACGTCTCGGTAACGCTTGACGTTCTTTTTCTTCAGATAGTCAAGCAGCCGGCGTCGCTGTCCGACCAGCATCAACAGACCACGACGAGAATGGTGATCCTTGGAATGCTCACGAAAATGCTCGGTCAGATACGCGATACGCTCAGACAAGAGGGCTATCTGGACTTCAGGGGATCCAGTGTCAGCCGGACCCCGGGCGTACTTCTTGACAACTTCTGCTTTCTTTACTGCGGCTAGCGCCATGCAATCACGCTCTTTTCTTTAACTTTCGCCTTTTTCTCTTCGCCTAATTTCCTACATTGCGCGCCGAGAGTCAACCGACGTTAAACACCCGCAGGATGCGCACAGCCCCCTCCGTGTTTCGGTCCACCACGGCGACCACGACCTCCGATGGAAGCAGGACGCAAAGAGGACCACGCTCGGCCACGCCAGGACCGAATTCATCCCATTGCACGCGCTGGCCGCGAGCCAGACGCACAGCCAGCGGGTCTCCGACGGTGACGGACGGCAAATGCGCCAACGCCTCACGCAGCGAGACAAATGGCAACGCGCGCCCTTCCTCAACGCAGGTGTCGAGGGCGTCCGGAGACAGGGCTTGAGCCAGCGCAAAGGGGCCAGACGCCGTTCGGCGCAGCTCGGTCAGGTGCGCTCCCATCCCCAGGCAACTGCCCAGGTCTGCAGCGAGCGAACGAATGTACGTGCCTTTTGAACAGCGTATACGCAGGCGTGCTCGATCGGGCGGCTCGAATGCCAGCAGCACGAGTTCGTGCACTTCCACCCGCCGGGGTGGCCTGGCGATGGTCTGCCCGGCGCGGGCGTAGCGATAGAGCGGCTGGCCGTGGTGTTTGAGCGCCGAGAACATCGGGGGCACCTGTTCGATCGCGCCGCGAAAGCCCGACAGGGCCTCCTCAACGCGAGCGGCGTCCAGGTTGCCGACCGGCTTCTCGGCAAGCACTTGCCCGGTGGCGTCCAGGGTGTCGGTCTCGATGCCGAAACGCACGGCCGCCAGGTATTCCTTGTCAGCATCGAGCAGGAAAGGAATGACCTTGGTGGCCTCCCCCACGCACACCGGCAGCACACCGGATGCCATGGGGTCCAGGGTCCCGCCGTGGCCCAGCTTGGGCGCGCGCTCGGTCCCGCTGCCGGCACGCATGAGCGCACGGCGTACCCGCTTGAGCACCGCAAAGGATGTGGGGCCGACCGGCTTGTCGACGACGAGAACGCTCACTCTTTCTTGGCCACCTCTCGCAGGAGCTGCTCGATACGAGCCTCCTGCTCCAACACACGGTCGACTTCGAAGTCCAGCCCGGGCGTGACCTTGAGTCGCAAGCGCTCGCCCACCTGCCGCCGCATGAATCCGGCCGCGCTCTGCAAGCCCACACGCACCTTCTCCGCGGCCGCATCGTCTGCGCCGTGCACCGTGAAGAACACGCACGCCTGGCGCAGATCTCCGGTGATGCGCACGTAGGTGATGGTGATGAGGCCGGCGTCGCGCACCCGCGGATCCTTGATGGCCCCGCGCACCACCATCTCGCCGATGACCTCGCGGATCTCGCCCGCGACCTTTTCCGCGCGTTGACTCATGCGCGCCCTGCTTTTTTGCCCCGGATTTCACCACAGAGAGCACAGAGATCACAGAGACGGATGGGAAGGAAAGAAGGGTTGGGACCCGGATCTGGAACCCTTTCCTTCCAGCCTCTGTGGCCTCTGTGCCCTCTGTGGTGAAACTCCGGATCGGGTAGCTGGCCGTCGAATCCCGGGAGAATCTTGGCTAGCATCTATGCCCCCTTCCACCCCAGGTCGTTTTCCGCCAGGGGCTGGCTGAAGGTCAGCAGCTCGCGCTCCACGTTGGTAGCCTCGGCCAGCTCGCGCACGAAGCGCACCACCTCGTCCAGCGCCGATTCCACGAAGCGGCGGTCGTTTCCTAGCAACGCCAGTCCCACCACAGCACGCTGCCAGAGATCGTTGTCATCCACCTCGGCAATGGCGACGTTGAACTTGTTGCGCACGCGATCCTTCACCCGCCGCAGAACCATCCTTTTCTCCTTCAGGGAATGGCTCTCCGGAACGAAGAGCGTGAGGCGGGCGATACCGACGGTCATGCCGGTGGGAGAGACCTCTACCCCTTTCGCGCCGGCGGTGTGGAGGTGGGCTGGTCCAAGACCGCTGCGATGGACTCCACCTCGAAGGCCTCGATGACGTCGCCCTCTTTGACATCGCCGTAGTTTTCGATGCCGATGCCGCACTCGTAACCGTGGGTGACCTCACTGGCGTCCTCCTTGAATCGGCGCAGCGAGCTCAACCGGCCGGTGTGGACCACCACGGAATCGCGAATCAGACGCACATGCGACCGGCGCGTGACCTTGCCCTCGACCACCGTGCAACCGGCCACCGTACCCGCCTTGGTGATGTGAAACACCTGGCGCACCTCGGCCCGGCCCAGGATCTTCTCTTTGCTCACCGGCGAGAGCATGCCCACCATAGCCTTCTTCACGTCGTCGATGGCGTCGTAGATGATCTGGTAGAGCTTGATGTCCACGCCCTCCTGATCCGCCAAGGCGCGCGACTTACCTGCGGGTCGCACGTTGAAGCCGACCACGATGGCCGCGGACGCCTTGGCCAGGGTCACATCGGATTCCGTGATGCCGCCTACGCCGGCCGAGAGCACGTTGACCCCCACCGTCGGCGTAGACAGGTTGCGCAAGGCATTGGAAATCGCCTCGACCGAACCCTGCACATCGGCCTTGAGCACGATGCGCACCTCTTTGACCTCGCCCAGCCTGATCTTCTCGAGGATGTTCTCCAGCGACACGCGCGTGGTGCCGCTGGCTTCCTTGCGCTTGCGCTGCTCGCGCCGGTGTTCGACCAGCGCCTTGGCCGCCTTTTCGTCGGTGACGACGTTGAATATCTCGCCCGCGTCGGGGACACCCTCCAGGCCAAGCAGCTCGACCGGCGTGGAGGGCGGGGCCTCGGTGATGTTCTGGCCCTTGTCCCCCAGCATGGCGCGAAGCTTTCCATAGGCTTCGCCGGCCACCACCAGGTCGCCGAGCCGCAAGGTGCCTTCTTCGACTAGCACGGTCGCGATGGCGCCGCGCGAGCGATCCAGGCGCGCCTCCACCACGTGACCCTTGGCCGCCTTCTTGGGATTGGCCTTGAGCTCAAGCACCTCGGCCTGCAACGCCAGCATCTCCAGCAGTCGGTCGATGCCCTGCTTGGTTTTCGCGGAAACCTCGACGAAAATGGTCTCGCCGCCCATCTCCTCCGAGACCAGTTGCTGCTCCATCAGGCGGGTGCGAACCATGGCGGGGTTGGCGCCAGGCTTGTCGATCTTGTTGATGGCCACCAGGATAGGCACCTCGGCCGCCTGCGCGTGCTTGATGGCCTCAATGGTTTGCGGCATGGGCCCTTCTTCGGCCGCGACCACGATGACCACGATGTCCGTCATCTGAGCGCCGCGCGCGCGCATGGCGGTGAAGGCCTCGTGGCCGGGCGTATCCAGAAACACCACGTCGCCTTGCGGGGTGTGAACGCGATAGGCCCCGATGTGCTGGGTAATGCCACCGGCCTCACCGCCCGCCACGTTGGCTTTGCGAATGGCGTCGAGCAGAGAGGTCTTGCCGTGGTCCACGTGGCCCATCACGGTCACCACCGGAGCGCGCGGCACCAGGTCTTCGGGGTTGTCGTCCACCTGGCCCTCGGAAATCACCTCTTCTTCGTTGAAGGCGGTGGACTCGACCTGATAGCCGAACTCGGTGGCGATCAGGCTGGCGGCGTCGAGCTCGATGTTCTGGTTGATGTTCACGCCCATCATGCCCAGCGCCCAAAGCTTCTTGACCACCTCGTTGCCCTTGACTCCCATCTTCTGGGCCAGGTCAGCCACCCCGATGGTCTCGCCCATGCGGATGACACGCTTGTGCTCGGCGGGCGTCGTGATGAGCGTCTGCTTGAGCTTCTTGCCGGCCATCGCAACCTTCTTGCGAGGCGGCCCTCCCGGCCGCTGCCCGGGAGCTCCCGGCGCGCGCCAGTCGCGGCCACCCGGGCCGCGCGAAACCAGGCTGCCCCGCCCCATGCGCCGCAGTTCCTCGTCGCGATCCTTGATCTCGATCTTGGGAACGCCGGCCTCACGAGCGCCCAGCCCCGGCAACTGAATGAACTGCCCAGTGGCAGCCGAACCGGTCACCACCGGTTGCGGAATCTTCACCGGCACCTGGACTTGCGTAACCGGCTTGGCCTCGCCCGAAGGCAAGATAGGCTCAGTCTCCGCCTCGGGCGCGACCTCGGCCGGGGTAGCGCCGGCGGGCTCTTCAGCCGCAGCCGAAGGCGCCTCAGGGGTCGCCTCGCTCACCGCCGGGACATGGGCCTCTACCGCGAACACCGGCGCTTCCGGCTCACTGGGCGCGGATACCGGCGTGTCCCGGGACGGTGGCTCAGGCAAAGGCGCAGGAGACGGTGTCTCCCGCAAAGCTGGCGGCAGCGCTGCTGGCGGAGCTGCAGGCCGCGCCGCTGCTGGACGGCCGGCTCCCGCCGGCGCGGTACGCGACCGCCGCCGGATCACGGTGTCGCTCAGACGTTCTTCGACCAGGCTTTCTTGGCGTTCGCGCTCAATCGCTCGCCGGACCCGGTCCACATCGGCGCCGGCCAGGTTCGACATGTGGTTGGCCACCTCAATGCCCAGGGTGCGAGCCTTGGCAACCAGGTCCTTGGGGGCCATGCCAATCTCTTTGGCCAGCTCGTAGACGCGGACCTTCGCCGCGGCCACCGCTGCGCCCGCCGGCTCTGAGCCGGGATCTCTGCGTTCATATCCGCTCATCATAGTGATTCACCCTGCTCGTGGGACGAAACCCCAGGCGCCACGCTCACCTCGCTCAGAAGCCGAACCGGGTCCAGCGCGTCCACCTTCCCTCGGAAAGCCCGGCCGAATGCCCGCTGCTTGACCGCCGCGTTCACACAGTCTTGCGTGGGATGCAGCCAGGCCCCGCGGCCTTGTCGCAACATCGCGGCACCGCCTCGCCGGATGGCAAGCGCCACGCGGCCGTCGGGCGCTGCCAAGCGAACCAGTTCGCTGGCCGGGACGACCCGCCGACAACCAATGCAAGTTCTTTCGGAAATGCGCCCCATGGTATTCCGCTTCCGCTAGGTCCTCTCCTCAGATGCCACCACCTCGGGCGCCGGTGCCGCCGCCGCGGCGGCCTGGGCGCGCGCCCGCTCCTCGGCACGGCGTTGCTCCTCCAGCACTGCCGCGCGGCCGGCCGCGGCGATCAGGCGAGACGCCGCTTCCAAGCTGTCCACCCCGGGCAAGGTCGCCAGTTCTTCCACCCCGGCCCGGGCCAGGGCCTCGGCCGAGCCCCACCCCGCGCGCAGCAGCGCCTCGAGAATTTCCGGCGTGGCCCCCTCGACGGCGGTCAGCGAAGCCCGCGCCCGCTCCTCCGCCTCGCGCATCTTGGTTTCCGAGTGGATGTCGATGCGCCAGTTGGTGAGCTGCGAGGCCAGGCGCACGTTCTGACCCTTCTTGCCGATGGCCAGGGAAAGCTTGTCGTCGGCCACCACCAACTCCATGGTGTGGTTGGAGGCGTCGATCATCACGCGCGAAACCTGGGCCGGCGCAATGGCGTTGCACACGAAGCGAGCCGGGTCGTTGTCGTAGGGCACGATGTCGATCTTCTCGCCACGCAATTCCTGCACCACCGCCTGCACCCGTGAGCCCTTCATGCCCACGCAGGCGCCCACGGGATCCACGTCGCGATCGCGCGAGCTGACCGCGATCTTCGAGCGGGCGCCCGGCTCGCGCGCCGAGGCCTCAACCCGCACGATCTTGTCGTAGATCTCCGG